>JAFLRP010000014.1 GCA_022511515.1 Acutalibacter sp. | reverse complement strand
AGCAATAAAAAGTATTTGCCCACCGATTTGAAAAACACAGCCTATCGGGCGGCGGAACTCTTTTTGCAGCACTGCGGACTGGAAAGCGCCGGGGTGGAGATTTCCCTGCAGAAAAAAATCCCCAGCCGCGCGGGACTGGGCGGCGGCAGTGCTGACGCCGCGGCGGTGCTCCGGGGACTGGACGAGCTGTTTGAGACGAAGCTGGGTATCCCGGCGCTGATGGAGCTGGGTGCTGAAGTCGGGGCGGACGTGCCCTTCTGTGTTCACGGCGGCACCTGCCGCTGCACGGGCACGGGGGAGCAGGTAGAGCCTGTTTCTCCCATGCCGGATTGCTTTTTGGTGATCTGCAAGCCGCCGGCGGGCATCAGCACCCCCAGGGCCTACGCGCTGCTGGACCGGTACCCCATGTCCCACGCGCAGGCAACGGAAAAGATGATACGGGCGCTGAAGACGGGCGATTTGCGGCTGATCGGGAAAACGCTGTCCAACCGATTTGAGGAAACCATGAAGCTGATGCAGAGCAAAGCGGTGGAGAAAGCGATGCTGTCCGCCGGCGCTTTAGGCGCCATGATGACCGGCAGCGGCTCGGCGGTGTACGGCATTTTTGAGGGGGAAGCGGCGGCAAAAAGCTGTATGGAGCTGCTGGAATCCCACGGAGAGATTTTTTTGGCGCGCCCCTGCACGGGAGTTTAGCAGAAACAATTTTTTCTTTGCAATAGTTCCTATCGGTTGCGCATGACAGTAACTGCCTATCCCAAATGCCATAGTTACGCAGAAGATGCCTAAGGCATCTTCCCGAAGTTTTCACTGTGGGGAAACTTTTTCTCTCTAAAAAACCCGCTGATAACCGCTGACTGTCTGCTTTATAAATGGGTTTTAGGGGGCAAAGCCCCCTAAAAGTATCTTCGCACGAAGCAACCCTAACGAAAGAGTAGGGACTAAAACGTGCGAAAGCAGAAACTACGGGAAAAGTTTTTTTACAATTGCAAACCGGAGAGTGAAGGGAATCACTCTCCGGTTTTTTGTAGTAAAGGCAACGGGGTTGGCCCCCGTCGAATCAATAATCAAAAAAACAAATTGCAGAGAAGTCCGGTCAAGACAGCGCCCACATACAGCGCGCCTACAAGCAGGAAATTTTCTTTCAGGCGCCGGTTGGTCCGGAACAGCACGATAAGCCCCAGTCCTGCCCCGGTGCAGAGCCCTGCCACAGTGGAGCCGAAGGGCAGCGTGCCGCCGAGAAACAGTCTGGTCAAAATCACGGAGGCGGCGCAGTTGGGGATAAAGCCGATGAGCGCCGTTAAAAAGGGCTGGAACACATTGCCGGAAAGCAGAAACAGCGCAATATTCTCTTCTCCCACGAAGTAAATGATGAGCCCTAAAAACAGGCTGACAAAAAACAGGACCAGAGCTACCTCTCCGGTGTGATGAAGGGCAGCTCGGAAAATGCCCTCCTCCTCGCAGTGACAGCCGGCACACAGCTCCTGAAAAGGTTTTTCCTGGGCAAGCTTGAAAACCTTTTTGCAGACGAGATCGACGAGCAGACCGAACAGCGCGGCGGATATCAATTTGACGCCCAGAAGCAGGAATAAATTGGGGAATGCTTGAGGCTCAGCCAGCAGCAGGGGAACGGCTTCGTCACTGGTGGCGAGGAATACGGCGATGAGCGCACCGGGGGAGATGAGACGGCCGGCGTAGAAATTCGCCGCCGCCACGGAAAACCCGCACTGGGGCACACAGCCCAGCACCGCCCCGCCGATAGGACCCAGAGGACCGCTCAAAATCCGGGCGAATTTGTCGTTTGCCCGCCGCTCCAGATATTCGATGAGAAGATACGCGCCGAACAGGAAGGGCAGAGCCTTCACGGTATCGATGACGGCGTCCAAAATAATTTGCGGCATAAGAGCTCCTTTTTCATGTAAAGATCAATGATATATTTTATTATACACCATTTGTCAACCTGAATATTTTGCAAAAAATTTTCCCACACTCTCCGTGAAAACAACAACGGAGGTACATAGGATGCGAAAAAGTTGGACGCGCGAAACGAAAAAAGCGATGGCTCGGGCGCTGGTGTGCGGATTTCTTTTGACGGCGGCAGCAGGGATGTTCCCCTTTGCAGCTTCCTGCGCCGGGCTGCCGGAGCAAGTGGTCAGGCTCCATGTCATTGCCAATTCCGATTCCCGGTCGGACCAGGCGGTGAAAGAAAAAGTACGGGACGCGGTGCTTCTGGAAGCAGCAAAATGGTACGGCAGCGCCGCTACCATGGAGGAGGCCAACAGCGCCCTTTGCGTCCATCTGGAAGCATTGCAGACGGCGGCAAATGAGGTTTTGTGGAAAAACGGGATAAAGGATAAAGCTGTCGTCCGAGTGACAGACCAGTATTTTCCAACCCGGGAGTATGAGGATTTCACTTTGCCTGCCGGAACGTACCGAACCCTGCTGGTAACCATCGGCGAGGGAAAGGGGAAAAACTGGTGGTGCGTGGTGTTTCCCGCCCTGTGCCTGCCCGCTGCCGAAGAAAGGACAGACACTGTCCCGGCAGAGCCCGCCCGGCCCAATGACGTGCTGTCCGCCCTGCCGAAAGCTCAGCGGGACGTGGTGGAGACCCCCGGGCAGTACAAAATCAAATTCAAGACGGTGGAGCTTTTCGAGGAACTGAAAAATTGGCTGGCCCGTTGAGCTTGCGAATTCCCTCCATTTCTTGTAGTATATCCATGAGAGAAAAATTTGGGGGAAGCGGTTTGGAATACAGAGAAAGAACGGACAATGAGCTATTAGAGGAGATTCCCGCCCGGCTGCTGAAATGGTACGACGGCTGCGCCCGGGTGCTGCCTTGGCGGGAGAACCCCACGCCTTACCGGGTGTGGGTGTCGGAAATTATGCTCCAACAGACGAGGGTGGAGGCGGTCAAGCCGTATTATGAACGCTTTTTATCTTCCCTGCCCACGGTAAAAGAATTGGCGGAAGCCCCGGAGGAACAGCTTTTGAAGCTCTGGGAGGGCTTGGGCTACTACAATCGGGTGCGAAATCTCCAAAAGGGCGCACAGCGGGTGGTAGAAGAATACGGCGGGGAAATTCCCGGTTCTTTTGAAGAATTGCGCGCCTTGCCCGGCATTGGAGAATACACCGCCGGAGCCATCGCGTCTATCGCCTTCGGAATTCCCGTTCCCGCAGTGGACGGCAACGTGCTCCGGGTCTTTTCCCGGCTGCTGGCCCGTGAGGACGATATCCTTGACCCGAACGTAAAAAAACGCATGGGGCAGGAGATATCGAAGCTGATCCCCCATGACCGCGCCGGAGATTTCAACCAGTCTCTCATGGAGCTGGGAGCCACGGTCTGCCTGCCGAACGGTGCGCCGAAATGCGGGGAGTGTCCCCTCAGGGAACTCTGCCGGGCCCACCGGTTGGGGAACGAAGAAAGCCTGCCGAAAAAGTCGGCAAAGAAAGCAAGAAAAATCGAGGAGCGCACCGTGTTTTTGCTGACCTGTCGGGGGAAAATCGCCCTGTGCAAAAGACCGGAAAAGGGTCTTTTGGCAGGGATGTGGGAGCTGCCCGGCGCCGCAGGAAAGCTGGACGAAACAGGCGCGGCGGAACAGGTAAAAGCCTGGGGCTTGCAGGCGCAAAAGCTGAAAAAACTCCCGGCGGCGAAACACATTTTCACCCATGTGGAATGGCGCATGGTCGGCTGGGCGGGGGAGGTGAAAGAGGAAGTCCCCGACTTCCTCTGGGCAAGCGGAGAAGAATTGGCAGAAAAATACGCTCTCCCGTCGGCGTTCCGGGCCTATTTCCCGGAAATGGAACAGCGATTGAAACAGGGCGGAAATCATTGACCTTTTCCTATTTTTATTATATAATGACCTCACGAAACAGCAGCCAAATCAGAGATTTGGGCTGTTTCGGAGAACATTGAACCATGTTAAGGCGCTCAGAAGAAAGACGTTAGCGTCTTTCTTCTGGAGATTCCCGCAGGGAATCTCCTTCTCAGGGAAAAAGCGCATCGGTGGCGTTGCGTGGCAACGCAATCACGTTATAATAAACATAAATTAGGGTAAGAGTAAACTTGGACACACGGGAGAGCATATGGCGCAGGAGAGACAACAGAGCTTTATGAAAGGGGCGGCAATTTTGACCGCCTCCACTTTGATTGTCAAAATACTGGGATTGCTGTTTTCCATACCCTTGGCGAATTTGATCGACACCGAGGGAATGTCCTATTTCTATGCGGCCTACGACGTGTTCGCCGTGTTTTTGGCGCTGTCTACCGCTGGACTGCCCATTGCAGTTTCCCGCATGGTGGGCACGGCCTATTCTCAGGGCAGAAAAAAGGAAGCAGACCGGGTGTTCTTCGTGGCGTTCTGGCTGTTTTTCGGCATCGGTTTAGCGGGCAGCCTTTTGATGTGCTTCGGCGCGTGGGATATTGCCGCTGTCTACGGCAATCCCCAGGCCGCCCCGGCCATTATCGCCCTGGCTCCTACCATGTTTTTTATTTCTATCATGTCCGCCTTGCGAGGCTATTTCCAGGGGCGCTCCAACATGGTACCCACCGCCGTTTCTCAGACCATCGAGGCAGTGACCAAGGTCGTCATCGGCGTGGGATTGGCGGTGTATATCCTCCGGCAGTACGATTCCAACGAGTGGGCGGCGGTGGGCGCCATCATCGGCGTTTCCGTCAGCGCCTTTTTGGGCACGCTGTATCTGGCGATCTATAAGTGGAACCAAAACAGGCGGGACAAGCAGGTCCAATGGGAGGACGCTCCTTCCGCCGGCAAAAGGGAACTGCTTATTATCCTGCTCAAATTTGCCATCCCCATCACATTGGGTTCCTGTTTTCTGCACCTGCTGGATTTCATTGACGGCGGCATTTTGATGAACCAGCTCCAGCACACCGCCGGATTTTCCCTGGCAGAGGCTCAGGACATGGAAGCGCTGCTGGGACATGCCCGGAAATTTTTCGATTTGCCCGGGGCGTTTGTCATGCCCATTTCCACCAGCCTTCTGCCGGTGCTGTCCGGAGCGTTTGCGTCCGGGAACAGGGAGGAAGTGGACCACATTTCTTTTACCTCCCTGCGGGTCACGCTGCTGATCTCCATTCCCGCCTCCGTGGGGATGTGTCTGTTTGCAGACCCCATTTGCCGGCTGCTGCTGGCGGGAAAGGTTTCTGCGGCGGCGGGCACCGCGCCCCTCTTGTCCATGCTCAGCGTGGCCATTGCCTTCAACAGCATGTTGTATGTGACAAACGCCATTTTGCAGTCCTTGGGAAGACCTACCGCGCCGGTCATCAACATGGCTGTCGGCGGCATTGTGAAGATCACCCTGTCTTTTGTGCTGATCGGAGTGCCGCAGATCAACGTGATGGGCGCTGCCATCAGCACGGTGGCGTCCTACGCGCTCATCATGATATTGAATTTCCTTTCCATTCGCCGCAGCCTGCCCAATTTGCGGGGCATGGCGAAGACGGCAGTGCCCCTGCTCACTTCGGCGGCGGTGATGGGAGCCATTTCCTACGGGGCGTACTGGGGG
>JAFLRP010000013.1 GCA_022511515.1 Acutalibacter sp. | reverse complement strand
TGCCGTCAGCTTGAACGCGCCCGGTCTCCTCCAAGCTGACGGCGGTCTTAAAGAGAATGCCGTTTTTCGCGCCCATGCCGTTGCCCACCATGATGGCCACCGGCGTGGCAAGCCCCAAAGCGCAGGGACAACTGATGACCAGCACGGAAATGCCCCGTGCCAGCGCAAAGCCCAGCTCTCTGCCCAACAGCATCCAAATTATGAAGGTAACGGCGGCAATGATCAAAACCGCCGGCACGAAAATGCCGGAAACCTTATCGGCCACCTTGGCGATAGGCGCCTTGGTAGCGGCCGCGTCGCTGACCATGCGGATGATTTGGGAAAGGGTGGTGTCTTCTCCCACCCGAGTGGCACGGCAGCGCAGAAAGCCGGACTGGTTGATGGTGGCGGCGGAAACCGTATCGCCCTCGCCCTTGTCCACGGGAATGCTCTCTCCGGTCAAAGCCGCTTCGTTCACGGCACTGCTGCCTTCCAGCACCACGCCGTCCACGGGAATGTTTTCGCCGGGACGCACCACAAAAATGTCACCCTGCTGGACTTGGGCAATGGGCACCGTGATCTCCTGCCCGTCCCGTTCCAGCGTGGCATTTTTGGGAGCCAAGCGCATGAGACCCTTGAGGGCGTCGGTAGTGCGGCCTTTGGAGCGGGCCTCCAGCATTTTCCCCACGGTGATGAGGGTCAAAATCGTGGCGGCGGCCTCAAAATAGAAGTCGTCCATATAGATCATGACCTGCTCCATATCGCCCCGGAGCTGAGCGCCTGTCATGGCAAAGAGCACCCACGTGCTATAGAGAAAGCTGACCCCCGCGCCCATGGCCACCAGAGTGTCCATATTGGGCGCACGGTGGAGTACCGAGCGGAAGCCGCTGATAAAAAATCGCTGGTTGATGACTAAAATGATCCCCGAAAGCAGCAACTGCAGCAGCCCCATAGCCACGTGATTGCCGTGGAAGAACGAGGGAATGGGCCAATTCCACATCATGTGGCCCATGGAAAAGTACATCAGCACGATGAGAAAGCACACGCTGGCGATCAGCCGTTTTTTGAGCTTGGGCGTTTCGGTGTCGGCAAGAGCGTCTTCTCCCGGCGTTTGGGCGGTATTTTCCTGCGCCGCGCCCTTGACGGAAGCGCCGTACCCGGCGTTTTTCACCGCCGCGATGATGGCCGAAGGGTCTGCATTTCCCTCCACGCCCATGGAATTGGTAAGCAAGCTCACCGAGCAGGAAGTCACTCCCGCCACAGCATTGACTGCCTTTTCCACCCGGGCACTGCAGGCGGCGCAGCTCATGCCCGTTACATTGTATTGCTGCATAGCATTCACTCCGTCAAATACCCCTGCGGGGTATTATTTTGCATTCAGTATATACCCTATAGGGGTATCTGTCAAGAATAAAGTTAATAAAGTAATATTTCCAGACTACCGAAAGAACCACAAACTAACGGTTTCGGAGGGAAAGATCGTGTGAAAGAAAACCGTCAGGGTTGTCTTTCGCGTTTCAATCAGTAAGTTTCCCGGACTTTTTCAAAGGTGGAAAACTTTTGAGAGGGGCAAAAAGTATTTTTTGACACGCTCATTTCATCATCTTCTGCATCAGCACCATCAGCTCATCGATGACTTCCTCTTTGCCGTTTTTCAAATCCTCCGCCACGCAGGTATGGATATGATTGGAAAGCAGCACCCGGCTGAAACTGTTCAACGCGGCGCTGACCGCTGTTACTTGGGTCAGCACGTCCACGCAGTAGGCGTCCTTTTCCACCATGCCCTGCAGGCCCCGCACCTGCCCTTCCATGCGCTTCAGGCGGTTCAGCAAATCCTTTTTCTCTTCCTCGCCCCGATTTTTCGTTTTGCACATTTCACAGCCCATTTTCTCCGTTGTCATGTCGTATCCTCTCCGATTCTAATGTAGCATGCCCGATTTTCTTCATTTTATACCCACGGGGGGTATCTGTCAAGGACAAAAACCGGTGGAGCACCCCGCTCCACCGGTTTCCAACTGTTTGATTTCATTTAGCTGTTTTCCGTGTAACGGACAAACATTTCGCCGGCTTCATTAAATTCGATGGCGATTGTTCCCCGTGCTACGCGCCCGTCCTTGAATTGGGCTTCCACATCGACCGTGTCGCCATAGGCGGTAAAATCCACGGTATCCGCCGGAGCATAGCGAATGGAGTCAAAATCTTCCAGATTCCACCGCACTTCTTCACTGGGGACAACCGTGATCTCTTTGACGTCGAAGATAAAATCACGGGCGCTGCTTTCAGGATTCTCAAAAACGACAAATACAAATCCGTCGTTGGGATCGATCTTGTGTGCTACTTGTATTTCGCCGGGAACTTCGGGCAGCATGGAAAGATCAAAGCTTTCCTTTATCTGCCCGTCCACGGTGATTTGAGAATGCAGCTCTTTCCGCAAAGCCTTGTCTTTTTCCAGCTCTGCCAAAATACTCATGATCTCTGATTCGGTGGGGTTTTCCGGGTCATTGACCCGCTCCTTGTACCAATCGCCGTACTGAAAGTCAATGGCGATCCGGTTCCACACGCCGCTTTGCATGCGCTCATACTCCAGATTGCTGGTGAGTGTCCCGCTATGGCTCCGAAAAGTGACGGACTCGATCTTTTTGTCGTCCCGTTCCCCTACGAAGAGAAACAGATGGGGACCGCTGGCGACGCCGTTTTCCTCGTCGTAGCTGAATCCGAAAGATTCCAGACGCACCCCGTCCGCTACCGAGGGATCGGTCAAATCCAGCTCTCCGGCGTAGACCACCAACCCCGTTCCAATGTCTTTCCCGCCGAAATAGGGGGCCAAGATCGGAACCGCAAGGATCAGCAGAGCCGCCAGCACTGGGGCAAGAACAACCGCCGGTCTTACCCGCCGTTTCGGCTCTCTCCGGCGAACCGAGCGCAAAATCCGCTCCTCGATATTTGCCGGGGTCTCAATGCTTTCTATCGTTTGCTTATACAGTATCTCTTTCATAACTCTCCCTCCAAATAAATGGATTTCAATGCCGCTCTGCCCTTTTGCAGGCGTTTGCGCACGGCGGCGGAAGAAACGCCCAGCATCTTGCCGATCTCCTCCGCCCGATACCCCTCCACATAGAACAGGTACATTACGCTCTGAAATTTGATCGGCAGTGCCAACAGCGCCTCCATCACTGTCCGATCCTGCTCCCGAGGCAGCACCTGAGCCGCGTTTTCGGAAAGCGTTCTCTGCCGTTTCCGAAAACGAAGAAAATCTTTCGTTTCGTTGACCGCCGTGCGGATGAGCCATGCCTTGCAGTGTTCGGTGTCGGAAAAGGCAGGGTGTTTTAGGTGATACTTCAGAAAGACATTCTGCAAAATGTCTTCCGCGTCGTCCGGGCTGCCGGTCATGGAAAACGCGATGCGAAACAGCATTTGGGTATGTGTTTGCACTGCCGTTTCCAACGAAAAGTCCGTGTCCGTTTGGTAGGTATTTCCCATGTTCTTTCCCCCTTTCACCCGAAACACGTCTGAAAAGCGTCTGTTGTGACCGCTGTCTAAAAATTTTTGTGCCGTTTTGGGCCATTTTAGCAACTCCCGGCAGGAAAAGCAATCTCTCTTTTCCCCGCCGGAGGAAAAGGCTTTTTACATAGCTTCCCCCTCGAATTGCTTTTGCAGATACTCCCGATATTCCTCTAAGCAGAGGTCCAGCCGCTCCATCTCCTGAGCGTACTCCTTACCCACATAGCGGTAATGCCAGCTTTCATTGCTGATGCCGGTGACGTCTGCCTTGCTCCGCTTGTACCGCTGGATAAAGCCGTACTCCGCGGCGTGGGCTGTAAGCCAGTCGTAGGCGTCCGTTGTCTCAAAATCGTCGCTGACGTCGTTGAAGTCCACCGCCAGACCGGTGTGGTGCTCGCTGCAGCCGGGCGGGTTGATGGTGAGCAGCACTTCCGCCCGGGCTTCCTCCTCGCTCATACCCAGTTGATCCATATTCTCCCGGACGGCACGGGCCAGAAGGTCCTCCTGCAGCGCTATGCTTCGGTAAGCGGACGCGATCCATAGCGTCACGCCGTCTTCATCGGCCGCGCGGAGCAGGTTGGTCAGGTCGTTGGAAACGCGGAAATCCACCTGCTCCTCTCCGGCAGCGGCCACAAGCTCGGTCTGCCAGCTTTCAGGCAGAGGATTTTCCCTGTTCACCAGCACCAGCAAAGGATCGGACAACCGGGGGTCTTCCTCAAAGATTTCGCCCCCTACGGCGGGAACGCCGCCCTCCCCTTGGGAGATGTTTTCAAATTCTTTCCCCTTGGCGGAGAGAGCCTCGGTCACGGAGGGGAGCAAAAGGGAAATCCCGATGAACGCCAGCAGACACACGCCTGCCAGCCTGATGAGAAAATAGTTCCGCTTTCTGACCCGCTCCCGTTCCAGCCGGGTGCGGTCACGTTCTGTCCTGGTCATAAAACCGACTCCTTTATAGCACTTTCCCGCGGGGAAATTCGGAAAACAGCGAAGAAAAAATTTCCGTTGTTTTCTTCCTTTCACCTAAAACACGTCCGGGATTTGCCGATTGTGACCGCAACCGAAAATTTTTTCTCTCTACTCCTTTCCGAAGGAAGGTCTGCAAAGCAAAAAACGGCCTCCCCACTAAGGGGAAGCCGCTTCCTATTGTTCATTGCTGTTTACACAATCCCGCTGATGCGGACGATCTCCACGCCTTTCTTCTCCCAGGCGTCTAAAATTTGATTGAAGCCCAGAGAATCGCTGGCCATGTGGCCGGCCACGATGAGGTTGCACTTGTTGAGCTTTTGGAGCCCTTCCAGCACCTCCGGGGTGGCGTGCATGGTGACGAAAGTCCCCACGCCGGCATTGGCACAGGCGGTGTACTCCTCCAGCGAGGGCGCGCCCACGCCGTACATTTCCACGTAAATCTTCCCGGCATAGCTTTCCTTGGAACCGATCCATACCTCGGGCTTCTGGCCTTCCAGCGCGTCCTGATACTCTCGAATGGTCAAGAGCTCGTCGATCACGTTGCCCACGGTGCACTTGGGATTACGCTCCATGAGAGCGTCCATCTTTTTCTGGGTGTACCACTCGGCCAGCATGTCCGCCGGGGTGTGGAACGCCACGTCGTTGATGTCCAAGAGCTTTGCCGCGTCATGGAGCATGGTGCGGTTCCGGGAATGCATGCCCTGGGCCCGCTTTTTGTCGCTGGCATGGGCCAGTCGCTGAGCCTCGTTGATGGGCACGCCGCACTCCATCAGCTTCTTCATGTGATCCCGGGCGAACAAGTCCCCCACATGGCTGTTCATAATGCCGGCGGGATGATGCTGGGCCACGCAGTCAAATCCTAAGGATTTGGCGATCATCAGCATGCTTTCGTTCATGTCGATGCCGGCGAGAATCCGCTTCACTTCCTTGCCGTTGTCGTAGACGATGCCGGAATCCTCGGGCATTTCATCCAGACCGATCATATCCAGCACGATCTGATACATTTCTTTGACAGTCATTTGCTTCTCCTCCAAATCGGAAATTATAGAAACATTATAAGGGATATTTCCACCCCGCGCAATATGTCCCTTGACAAAAACCGCTCGGTATATTACGGTATATCCAAGAGAATTCCCGTAAAACCGGGAAAAGGAGGAGCGGCAATGAAAATCGGCATGCAGTTATTTTCTCTCAGTCCGCTGATAGACGCCGGGCGGCAGGAGGAGGCGGTGAAGCTGGCCTGCGCTTCCGGTATTGACGGGCTGGAGCTGTACGGCAGTTATGAGCTTCCCGCCATCACATACCGGAAGCTTTTGAACGAACACGGCGTGGTGTGCAGCGGCACCCACAACCTCTGGGCGCCTTTGCGGGACGATCTGGACCGGGTGATGGAGTACAATTACATCTTGGGCAACAAGACCATCATCTGCCACTGGCTCAACGAAGACGAGCGGGGCAGCCGGGACAACTATCTCCGGGTGGCGGAAAGCTTGAATGAGATCGGACAGAAG
>JAFLRP010000012.1 GCA_022511515.1 Acutalibacter sp. | reverse complement strand
CCCACAGAACGGCCTTGTAATAGTACTCGCTGGATTTCAGATCGGTGAAGGGGTTCACCGCCGTTTTCGGCTCGGGCTTCCCTGCCGCACGCCAGAGGAACGTGACGATTTGGCCTCTGGTGCAATTTTGATTGGGCGAGAATGTGGTGTCGGAGGTGCCGGCAACGATGTTGTTGCCTGCGGCCCATTCCACGGCGTTGTAGTAGTACGCATTGGAGGGAACGTCAACAAATGTCAGCCCGGTATCGCTACCGTTATCGTCGCCGCTGTCACTGAACAACGGTTGGAGATTTCCCTCTTTTAGAGATCTGAAAATGGGGCGAACCGGGTTTCCGCTGGCATCCTTCCCCATGTCCCATGTGCCGGAGAAATCCCAGTTCTTAAAACTAGCTGTCTGTCTAAATGCATCTGCTGTCAGCGTTTCTGCTTGATCACTTACATCCTTGCCGTTGATTCCGCCGGAAGCTTTACCGGCGAGGTAATAGCAATTTAGTATCGTACTTTTAACAATCCATCCGAGAACGCCACCGACACGTTGTCCGCCTGTTACATTTCCAATGTTATAGCAACTTGTCATCGTTCCGCCACCGTCTGTCCCCACGATACCGCCGACAGAAGAGTCACCCCTACCGGAAATATTGCCGGTATTGTAACAGCTTGATACCACTCCACTATTATAAGTCACCCCAACAATTCCACCTACTTCACAACCGTCAGTTATGCCAGTTACGACACCGATGTTATAGCAGTTTCTCACGGTTCCACCGCGGTTTTCTCCCACAATACCGCCCGCTGCCCACTCTATATTACGATTCCAATCGCCATCACCGTAATATCCGGTACAAGTCACTTTTCCGGTGTTATAGCAGTTTATCACTGTACTGTTACCTATTTGTCCCACTACACCACCGACACGTTGTCCTCCAGTCACATTGCCGAAGAAGGAACAGTTTTCCATCTTACCTGCGCTACATCCTGCCACGCCACCAACTAGGTCCCTGCCGGTGACAAAGCCGTCTACGGTCAGATTTTTGATGATACCATCCTCGCTCACAGAGCCGAATAGACCTTGATACCAGTTCTCTGCTGCATCGATATATAGCCCGGTAATTTTGCAATTGTCACCGTCAAATATGCCGGAAAACTCAGCATAGAAATCATCTCCAATCGGCGTCCACTGATTGTTTACGCTGCCGTTTAAGTCAATATCCTGCGTCAATGCGAAGGTTGTATTCTCGTAGTCCTCTCCGCCGTTGACCGTCTCCGCCAGCGCCTTAAGTTGTGCCGCAGTGGAAATCGTATAGGTCCCCCCGTCAGGCGCGCCCTTGTAGTAGGCTGTTTCAGCCGCCGAAGCCATCATAGGCAGACAGCTCGCCAGCAGTAAGACCGCCAATAGCACAGACAAAATTCTCTTTCCTTGTTTCATTTTTCCGTCCTCCTAAAAATTTTTGCCACGCCCCATTTCTTATTTCTGCGTTTCATTTTACTCTAAGAAAGCCGAAAAAGCAACGCTTCCTGCCATGTCTCAAAAAACTCCGCAACCGTTTGATATCGATCTTCCCTTTTGGGGCTGACTGCCTTGGCCGCGACCTGATAGCTCGCTTCATTTAACTCCCACTTGGAAAGATCGCAGGGCAAAAAACGGTTTTCCGTGTAGCGCTTCTCAATTTCTTCTGCGGAAAATTCCCCGAAAAAGTCAAACAGTAACGCGCCCAGCGTAAAGAGGTTGGTCTGCTGGTCGATGATGCTGCCCATTTCGTATTCCTCCGGCGCTTTCAGGCGCTTGGTGCCGTACCAGTCCGCGCCTGTGGTGTTTACCACAGGCGATTTTTCAAACAGGTCGATATCGCAAATGGTGATCCGTTCCTTTTCAAAATCGTACAGAAGGCTGGCGTCGTAAAAATCCACGGCCGCGTAACCTCGCTCCGCCGTGTTCTGCAAAAAGGAAAACAACGGTTCCACCGCCCGGAGCTTTTTCTCCACAGGCAGCGCTTTGAATTGTTCTTTCGGGCTTTTCAGGGTGCTGTCCGCTTGGTATTTGTCGAAATTCCAGTGGTCGAACAGGCAGTCGCCCTCCGCCCACTCGAACACCGCCACGTAGAATTGCTCGTAGGGGTATGCGTCCACCAGCTTCACCAAATTGGGGTGGGCCAAATCCCGATAAATGGGAACTGCCTTTTTCAAAATCTCAATGGAGACTTCCGGTGACACCTCCGCTTCTATGGTGCCGGCCCCGGCGATTTTGCAGAAATACTTCTTTCCGTCCTGCTCCATGCCGATACAAAGGCAGCCGGAGCCTGTTTCATCCACTTTCCAAAATGCTTTCCCGTATTTTTTCAGCCACCCGAAATCGTGGAATTCGTTCAGCCGAAATTCGATGTCATCCAACTTGATCGTGACCATATTTCTCCATCTTTCTGCATTTCGCATATGCTGATAACTGCCCTTTTTCCAGTGCCACCGTATGCGAGGGATCTTTTAGGGGGCTTCGCCCCCTAAAACCCTCAAAAGGGCATATAGTCTGTGCCTTTATCGACATTTGAAAAAACCGCTGCTGCCTACCTTTCGGCCTATGGATTTATAAGTGAAAATCAATTTCCTGATTCCTCTTTAAAACCACCCACTAAATCCTTGACGATCTCCGACGCCAATAACAACCCGGCGGCAGCGGGAACAAAGGCCATGCTGCCGGGGGTAACAGTCCGGCTGGAGTCGCCTTTCCTGTCATCCTCCTCGGCGGGCAGAGGGGCAATGGCTTCCTCGGTGGAAAAGACCGCCTTTACCCCGGTGATGCCCCGCCTTTTCAGCTCCTTGCGCATCACCCTGGCCAAGGGGCAAATGCTGGTCTCAGATATGTCCGCCACTTGAAACGCCATGGGGTCGAATTTGTTCCCCGTCCCCATGCAGGAGATCACCGGCACGCCCGCCTGCTTTGCCATGGAAATCAGCAGAATTTTTGAGGTGACCATATCGATGGCGTCGGCAACGTAATCGTATTGGGAAAAAGAGAAGGAATCCGCTGTCCCGGCATTGAAAAACAGGGAGATCGCCCGGACTTTGCAGTCCGGATTGATGTCCTGCACTCTCTGACAGGCAACCTCCGCTTTTAGCTGCCCAACAGTGCTTTCCAGCGCGATGAGTTGGCGGTTGCAGTTTGTAAGGCTTACCGTGTCTCCGTCGATGATATCCAGAGCGCCCACGCCGCTGCGGGCCAGGGCCTCGATGACATAGCTGCCCACACCCCCCGCGCCGAACACCGCCACCCGGGCGTTTTTCAATTTTTCCAGTTTTTCCTGTCCGAGAAGCAATTCCTCTCGGGAAAACCGATGTGTCATAGCGTTTTTTCTCCCTCCAGCCTGACCTCCCGGGCGTCTGCTGCGCAAAGGCCTGTCGCTCTTTTCGCTCCCGCAGCGTACAACATTTTCGCGCATTCTCCTATGGTCGCTCCGGTGGTGACGATATCGTCGATGAGCAGCAGGGCTTTTCCTTCCGCTCCTTTTTCGGCACGATAGGCGCCTTTCACGTTTTGCTGCCTCTGTCTGCCGGAAAGTTCGTGCTGTGTCTTGTTTTCCCGTACTTTTTGGAGCAGCGGCAGACAGGGAAGTTTCAGCTCTTTTGCAGCCGCCCGAGCCAAAAGCTCGCTTTGGTCATAGCCTCGCTCCCGCCGCTTTTTCTCCGTCATAGGAACCCAGGTGACGGCGTCAAACGATAGATCCCTGTCTCGAATGCTTTCCGCAAGCAGCCTGCCCATGGGCTTCGCAATACTTTTCTGCCCCCGAAATTTCAGGCGGTGAATGCTTTTTCGGAACCCGCCCTCATAGGACATGGATGAATAGACGGAAAAACCCTCCGCGCCTGCACCGGGCAGAGCAAGCTTCCGGGTAAAGGGCCGTTCCGGCAGTTTCTTTTCGCAGTCCCGGCAAAAGAGCTCCCCTGCCGGAATGACCCTGTCGCACAAAAGACAGCGGGCGGGAAACAACCAACTGATAAGCCGCTCTTTCCGCCCGATTCCGCTCACAGGACGCTCCGGCAGAACCGCCGGAAAGCCTCTCTGCCCTTGTCCGTATCTTTGTAAACCCCGGCATTGCCGAGAATTTTGCCGAAAATTTCGCCGATGCTGTCCCGGATAGCCTGCTGGGTGTTGTTCGCTTGTACCCCGGCGGCTTTCAATTCCTCGTACCAATCCCGATGTTTTTCCATTTCCGGCCGGGAAAGAATTTCAGGCGCTTTCTCCGGGTGAGAGAGGGCTTCTTCCATCTGCTCGATTTCTTTCAAGAGACGGGGCGGCAGAATGGCAAGGCCCATCACCTCGATGAGCCCGATATTTTCCTTTTTGATATGGTGGTACTCTGCATGGGGATGGAACAACCCCAGCGGGTGCTCCTCTGTAGTCCTGTTGTTACGCAGCACTAAATCCAACTCGAATTCTTCCCCTCTGCGCCGGGCGATGGGGGTCACCGTGTTGTGAGGAGTGTCGTCGGTAAATGCCAGAATCTGGGCGCTTTCATCGGAATAGCCCCGCCACTTTGTCAAAATGCGATCCGCCAGCTCCGCCAGCTTTTCCTTATCTGCGGAACGCAGCCGCAGTACGGACATGGGCCAGCGGACGATGCCCGCCGCCACGTCTTCAAAGCCGGGGAATGTCACGGTTTCCCGCAAGGGCGCTTTCGCCATGGGGAATTCATAATTTCCGCCCTGAAAATGGTCGTGGGACAAGATGGAACCGCCCACGATGGGCAGGTCCGCGTTGGAGCCGATGAAGTAGTGGGGCAGCATCGTGACAAATTCCAACAAACGCTCAAGGGAAGCTCTGTTCACCTGCATGGGGCGGTGCTCCTCGCTCAAGACGATGCAGTGCTCGTTGTAGTACACGTAGGGGGAATACTGCAAAAACCAGCGTTCGCCCGAAAGCTCCAGGGGGATCAGCCGGTGATTGGCCCTGGCCGCCTGATTGGGACTGCCGGCAAAGCCCTCGTTTTCCCTGCACAGCGCGCATTTGGGGTAGCCGGTCTGAGGGGCGTTTTTCGCCGCCGCAATGGCCTTGGGATCCTTCTCCGGTTTGGAAAGATTGATGGTGATGACCAGATCGCCGTAGGGCGTGGGAGCAGTCCAGAGCTTGTCTTTCTCCACCCTGTCTACCCGGATATAGTTGGACGATTTGCTCAACCCGTAATAGTAGTCCGTAGCGGATTTTTTATCCTGTTCGTACAGCTCATAAAACCGTCCTGTCACCTGCGAGGGCCGGGGCATCAGACAGTCCATCAGCTCGGTGTCAAAGCGGTCTCTGTCGTCCTGCGTGTCAGCGATCACGCCCTGCTCTGCTGCCCAATTGCACAGCTCCTGTAACGGCTCTGCCGGATAGGACAGCTCTTCCTCGATTTTCTGCTTTTCAAAGGAAGATACGCCCAGTACATGGAGCAGCCGATTGGCCGCGTAGGTCTCGTCTTCCGGGGCCAAAAGCCCCTTTTGCAATCCGTAGTTTAACAGCCGGCTTATCGCCCGATCCACTCTTTTTTCGCTCATACCATTGCCCTCCAGCGGCCATACTTTCTCGCAATTCATCTTACCTTGAAACCCTCGCTTTGTCAACTGATTTGCCCGTTCCCGCCGATTCCATGCGAGAGCACCGGGACTCTGCCGGAAAAGAAACGACCGCTTATATCCCTCTGCGGAACACCGAGGGCGGGGAGACGAATTGAAAAAGCACGTGTCCCGGGAGTACAACAAAACGCCGCCGATGGCCGGCGAGTGTAAGAGGGCTGCCGGCACCCGATCAATTTTTCCGAAAATGAGATTTTTTGGAGTCCTGAAAGGTACTATAAGTGAATCGTGTTTTCGGAAAGAAGGTTGTTTTATGAAAAAGCTTTTCTCTTTGGTTCTTTGTATGCTTTTGCTCTGTGCCTGCTTCTCCGGGTGCGGCAGGTCAGCGGACACCGGCAAGGTGGTGGTGTGTTTTGACATTGCCAACTATAATGGCTCCGTCAGTACTAAATCCGCTGTCAACAGTTTTCTCGGCTGGGTGGACGACTGCCATCAATATCTGGATCTCAGCATTTCCTCTGAAGTATCTG
>JAFLRP010000011.1 GCA_022511515.1 Acutalibacter sp. | reverse complement strand
AAAAATTTGCGTCTTTGAAAACGGGGAAAGCGCCCCTGTTCTGACAGCGGAGGCGGACACCTCTCTGCTGCCTCCGGAAGATCTTTCCATTTTACAGGAGGGGATCCGGGTCACGAGCCTTTCCGAAGCCAGAGCTATTTTGGAAGACTACGAGTAGGCAGTTTTCAAAAGTAGTTTTCCCTGAATACAGAATGAAAAACAAGCGGAAAAACATGGCAGGGCTTGCTGTCTCTGCCAGTTTTCAAAAAATCGGCGAAGCAGATGCTTCGCCGTTTTCCTTTTTGTCAGGATTACAGAAGATGTCAAACGATTTTGCCATCCTCAATGTGGATCACGTGATCCGCCGTTTTCGCGATGTCCAAATCGTGAGTCACTACGATCAGGGTCTGCCCGAACCGCTTGGCGCTGCTCTGGAGCAGACCTAAAGTGTCCTCGCCCACCTTTTTGTCCAGATTTCCCGTGGGCTCATCGGCAAAGATCAAATGGGGCTTTGCCAGAATGGACCGGGCGATGGCCACTCGCTGCTGTTCGCCGCCGGAAAGCTCCGAGGGGTATTTTTTCAGCTTGTCCTTAAGCCCCAGCAGAGTGGTGACTTCCTCCAAAAATTGGGGATCGGCCTTTCGACCGTCCAGCTTCAGGGGCATGCAGATATTGTTCAGCACGGTGTAGTCGTCCAGCAGGTTGAACTGTTGGAACACAAAGCCCATGTGCCGCCGGCGGAAGATGGCCATCTTCTCGTCGGAATAGGAGCTCAGGTCCGTTCCCGCCACGGTGATCTTCCCGCCGGTGGGGCGGTCCAGACCGCTGAGGATGTGCAGCAGGGTGGACTTGCCCGATCCGCTGCGCCCGATGATGGCGTAGAACAGCCCCTGTTCAAATTCCACGCTGACGCCGTTCAATGCGTGAACCTCCCCGGAGGAGGCGTGATATGTTTTGGTGATGTTTTCCGCTGTTAAAATGATCTCCATACGGAATCTCCTTTCTATGCGTTTCTCAATGTTCATCCCGGAGCTTTGCCATTAAGTCTTCTTTCATCAGCCGGCGATTTGCCAGCCAAGAGATCGTCAAAATCAGTGCGATACACAGGGCGGTCAGGAGCAGGGCCACCTGCCAGCCGCCCCAATATCGGGCAATTTCATTGAGCTTCTCGCTCACCAGTTCCCACAGGGTACGGAAAATTTTTCCGTCCAGAAGCCGTTTCTCCTGTTCCCGGATCGCCCAGACAATGCAATATCCGCCGTAGGCCAGCCAGCCAATCAGCACGCCCAGCACACCCCGGAGTGCGGCAGTGCCGAATTGTTTCAGGGTCAGTTGCCCTTTGGACATGCCCAGCGCCTGCTGAATGCCCACATTTCGCTTTTTCCGCTCCGCTTCCATGGACAGGGTGTTCCACAAAATCAGCAGCAGCACCAGCGCCACGCAAATTCCGCCGGGAATGAGCAAAACCAGAGTTTGGGTGCTTCGTTGTGTCCACATTTGATTGAGCGCACGCTGATCTGCGTTCAATCGCAGCTCAGCCCGGCTGCAATATTCCGCCAGCACGGCGTCGGTAGACAGAAAATCGGCTGTCTGATCTACAAAGATAGAAATCTTCGTGTGTCCGTAGGGCGTGCCCTGCCGGAATTCGTTCCAGGGCTCTTTCGGACCGATGGCGTCCAACAAACGCTCCACAAAGGCTCCGGAGCAGATGACGGAGTAGGGTTCCCGCAGCGCATACGCTCCTCCCCTGTCGGCATCAGGGGCAAAGGTGACGATACTGCCCACCTCTGCTTCCACCGTGCCGTAGGTTTCCGGCGTGCCGGCGGTAATGCGGATAGTTTTGCCCTTCTCAATGCCGGTTTCTTCAAAATCTTTGCCGGATAAGGAGATGTACGAATACTCGCCCATAGCGTATTTACCGTTGGGACTGAGAGGGAAGGACATCAGCACCTGCTCTCCCGCCCGGAATTTCTCCATATCGATCCCGCTGAAATCGATCAGGTCTTTCCAGTCGTTCTCGTTCACTGCGGCGATCCATACTGCCATGGCTTCCTCGTCGTATGGGCCGATCCCATAGGGAAGCGGCTTGTCGGGAAAGTCAAATCCCCTTCCCTGCTTAAAGGTTTCCTGGAGGTATTCCTTATAGACGGACGCCATGGGGACCTGCTCCATGCCGTCAAATTCCAGCCGGGCGTAAGCCTGTCCGCTGCCCCGGGTATGCTCTACGCCGGGGATTTGCCCGATGGGAACAACCGTATCCACCGGCATGGTATAATCCAACTGCGTATAACCCTCATTTGGGGCGGGAAACAGCGTGTGGCTGGCGGGCCAGTAAAAACCAGCCCCGCTTTGCGTCACAAAATAGTCTTCAGAAGTGTTCATTCTGCGGATAGTCTGTATGGGATCAAGGGATTCCAATACCGTAAATATGACGGCGGAGCAGAGCAGAACGGACAGGGCGGCGATCAGGCCCCGCCGCAAATGATTGTACCGCTTTGCCTTTTTCCGCGCCATGTGGAAGCGGCCTGTCAGCGGGGCGCGGAGGGCCACCAGAAACACGGCAAGCCTTGCCGCCAGCACGCCCAAAATCCACAGTGTGCCCGTCACCATGAGCAGCACCGGCGGCACCACCACCTGAATGGGAGCGGAGCCGGAATACACCGCCAGCCGCAAAACGGTCCAGGTGCCCAAAGCGCCTATCCCTGCGCCTAACAGCATGGCGGGAACGCCGAGGCACATGGTCTCGTACAGCAGCATGACGCAAAGCTGGCGCTTCGTGATGCCGATGCTGCGGAAAATGGCAAGCTGTCGTGCCTCGTCCTGAATTTGAATGGCGTAGATGCAGATGACAGCCAGCAGCGTGACGGCCAAAATCAGCCCGGCGTAAAAGCCCTCGATCGCCTCCGACTCGCCGGAATAGGCAACGGTGTTGATGACGACCCTTCTCTCCTGAGGTTCCGTCCGCATCGAGCGCAGGTATTCGTCGCCCTGCTCCTTCATATCCTTCTCCATGCCCGGCAGCACGGTGAAATAGTACTGGGGAACGGGCTCGTCCAAGGCAACGCCTGTCACCTTGTGGCCTTCCTCCAGGATCGCCTCCGCCTTCTCCCAAAGGGGTTCCGCCTCCTCACTCGCCGCTTCCATAAGCATTTTTGCGCCCTCTGAGGAGATCAGGGCACTGTTGAGGGGCGGAAAGTAGTTGGCAATATTACTCCGCACCCAGAGATCGGAATATTCCTGTATCACACCGCAGAGGGTGTAGGAGCGCTCCACCGACACCATCTGGGTCTGCATTTTCGGCGTGGCGGAGTTTTCTTCCCTGACAGTCAGGATGAAGGGAATCGTGACGGGAAAGGAAATCTCCTGCCCCAGGGTGTAGTCATACCCCATGGCGCTAAGCAAATCGGCTTCCATGGCGATCTCGTCGGCAGTTTCCGGGAAGCGTCCGTCCTGCAAAGAAATTCTGCCGATCTCCAGAAAGGTATCGTCCATGGTGCCGATGCTGGTACTGCCGCTGGTGCTGACCCCGATCGTACCCAAGCTTTTCGTGATGCCCAGCGTGTCCAGCCATTCCTGTCCCCGCAAAAAGTCTTCGTCCTCTTCCCGCCCGATGGGGATCGCGCCGTACCACTCGCCGTAGACATCATAGCGGTATTCTTCGTTGGTCTTTTGCATGCTTCCCGTGACGGTCAGGGAGATAATGGCGAAGGCAAAGGACAAAAACAGCACTGCGAACAACAGCAGGCTGCTCCGTTTCTTTCTTCGCAGGCTTTGGAGGGATAATCCAAACAATTCCTTGTTCATACCCGCACTCCTTTCAAAAACAGCTTTCAGTATGAAACATAGTATAGCAGACGAACCTTACAATTTGATTACAAATCAGCTTACAGTTTTGTAAGGTTTCGATTTTTTGCGAAAAATCCGCAGGCAGCGGACAGGAGAAAAATGTTTTTGTGGAAATTGAAACATTTCGCCGTTCTTCGGTAGTATCCAAGACAACAGCGGCACTCTGATCAACACCACCGGGTTTACTTTACCTTTTGCCGCGCAGAAAAACGAGGTTGATACCAAGGAAATTTCCTGCGACGGTATTGAAATGAACGGTATCCGGCTGCTTTCCGCCACCTCCAACCCGGCGGTGATGTACCTGTGCGTCGAGTATCCGGAGACCTACAACAATCCCATTTGCGGAGCGTCCTTCGACGACGGTATCTATATCGGTGATTTCGGAGCGGAAACTCTCCTTTCGGAGAACGGAACCGCACGGAGAATGGAGGCCTATGCGGGGCTGTCGGAATCTGAGACCAGAAGCGTTGTGTGGCGGCTATTTGACAAAAACGGCTCCCAAGAAACAGAGGCTGTTTTTGTGATCGACTTTGCAAGCGGCACCGTCCGCTTGGGCAGTGAAGAAGATTTGAAAGAGCCGCCCGTAGGGGACTACGCCTGCGGCGTGGAAGCCATCCAAAACCTGCAGGACGGCTATATCGTGGAGATATACCACACCGAACAGTCCCGTACCTGGCTGTACTTGACCAACGGCAGCGAAAAGCGGGAAGAACTATGGGTAGAAGTCTGGCAGGACGAAACGCTTCTGGACAGTCAAAATATCCGCCGGGGTTACAACGGATGGAGCGACAACTTCCTCTATCAGGAGTACCCCGATTTTGATCGTGTCCCCGGCACGGAGCATACGGTTTGTACGATCACACTGCGAAACAGCTACGTGGGGTTGGATCTGAACCGTCCCTTGACCGTGCGGGCGTATAACGCTGATGGAGAGCTGGTCCTCGATCAGGAGATCACCTTGGAGATAAGTCAAGGCTGATTTCGCAGGTGAATCGATGAAAAAGGGAAAGTCCCAAATTGGGGCTTTCCCTTTTTTGACAGGTTTATTTTTGGGAGATCAGTCTTTCCGCGAGCCGGCAAATCTGATCTGCGGCGTATGGGTTACTGAGTTTTTTCTGGCAAGCGATCATCATTGAGCTGCTACTTTCATGATTCAGTATTTCATCGATCGCAGACAGGGTATCAGCGGTGATCTCGCCGTAGAGCTCATGCCGCGCTCAAGAAATTCTTTTTTAAAAACAGTATACCACAAGAATGAAATTTTCAATATTATCGTCGCTTTCACTAAAATTGGGGCCTCTTTTTCGCCAGATTGTTAATTGAAATTGCTCGGGCAATATGGGAGAATGGCTCCATTCCGGCCGGAATGAATCAGAAATCAAGGAGGAAGCTATGATGACAGAAAGTCAAATTTTTCAACAGCAGCTCATGGACCTTGGTCTGAAGCCCGGCGATACAGTCCTGGTGCACGCGTCCATGAAGGCGCTGGGCACCATGCGGAAGCCCGAGGAAATCATCGAGGATATCCAGCAGGTTTTAGGCAAGGACGGCACCTTGCTCTTTCCCGCTCTGACCTATGAGAATGTAACCTGCGAACACCCTGTCTTTGACAGCGAATTGACAGAGCCCTGTGTAGGTCTGCTGCCGCGCACCTTCTGGAAAATGCCGAACGTAGAGCGCAGCGTGCACCCCACCCATTCCGTTTGCGCACGGGGCAGGCTTGCCCATACCTTGACGGTGGGTCACGCCATGGACGACACGGCGGTCGGGCCTCACTCGCCGTTTATGCTACTGCCGGTATATGGCGGAAAGTTACTGTTTATCGGCGATGTGCTGCATGCGTGTACCATGATGCACGGCGTGGAGGATATTGTGATGCCGCCTTATATCCATATCCGCCCTATCAGGACGAGATTTACAGTGAATGGGCAGGAACGGGAATATCCCGTAAGCGATGACTTTGGCTGGGGTTCCGAATTTCAGCGGATCGGCGATTTACTGGAAGAACCGGACATTCGCCGAGGGACGCTTGGGAAAGGTCCTGCCACGCTGATTGACGCAAGAGCGTTACTGGCGGCGGCGCTGATGAGAATGCGGGCGGAGCCCTATGCCTTTGTGACAGACATTTCCAAATGGATCTGAGATAACACGCAAAAGACGGCGATTTTCCTCGGAAAATCGCCGTCCCTTTTTGGAGCCGGTGAACGGATCATCGGCCCCTTTTAATTAGACTTCCAGAGCAATACAACGCCGTCTTCTGCCGGGAGTGAGGTCTCTCCCGTCTGGGATACGACCACCGTTTCCCCCGTCCACAGATCGGTGTATTCGCCGGGCAGCGCCAGAACCCGCAGCGTCTTTTTCCCTTGGGTGCGATCGGCAAAAATGGCTGTCAAGCTGCCGTTTTTGCAGGTAACGGGCAATGAGAACGCGCCGCTCTGATAGGCGGCGGGACGGACAGCACACAGATTTCGCTCCGCAATTC
>JAFLRP010000010.1 GCA_022511515.1 Acutalibacter sp. | reverse complement strand
GAGCCCTCCATGGTACCGCGCCGGTGGGTGATGCTGATAAACTGGGAATTGCCGCTCATTCGGCGCAGATACTGGGCGTACCGGGCCACGTTCACGTCGTCCAGCGCCGCCTCGATCTCGTCCAGCACACAGAAGGGCGGGGGATTCACCCGCATGATGGCAAAATAGATGGAGATAGCCACCAGCGCCTTTTCGCCGCCGGACAGGGACTCAATGTGGGTGACGATCTTCCCCGGCGGGTGGACCTTGATCTCAATGCCGGACTGCAGCACGTCCGTTTCGTCGGTGAATGAAAGCTCCGCTGCGCCGCCGCCGAACAGCTCCCGGAAGATCGACCCGAAATTCCGGTTGATCTCCGCGAAGCGCAGGGTAAACTGCTCTCTCATGTGCTTGGTCAGGTCGTCGATCAGCTTCAAGAGCTCCGCCTTGGATTGCTCCACATCCCCGATCTGCACCTTCAAAAACTCATACCGTTCGGAGACTTCCTTGTATTCCACCACGGCGCCCACGTTTACCACGCCCAGCGCCCGGATCTTGTTTTTCAGGTCGGTGAGGGTGCGCTGTGCGGCGGGCAAGTCCTCGATTTTCGTGCCGATCTCCTCTGCTTCCCGGCGGGTCAGCTCGTAGTCCTCCCAAAGTCGGGTGAGGATGGTGTCGTATTCCTTTTGCAGTCCGTCGGAGCGCTCCTGCAGCCGTGCCAGCTCGTGGCCGATGTTTTCCCGCTCCAAATTGACTTCCCGCTCTTTTTCCCGCAGGGCAACCGCTTCCTTTTCCAGAGAAGTGCGCTTGTCGGCAATGGTCTGGACGCTCTGCCGCTTTTCCTCGGCCTGTGCCCGGTACTGGGCGGTTTTCTCCCGGCAGCTTTCGATTTGGGCTTTTCGCTCCTGCACCCGCTGTTCCAAAGCCTCCGCTTCTTCCCGCAGGCGCTGAGCGGCCCCGGCGGAATCCAGCTTTCTGGCTTCCAGACTTTCCACGGCAGATTCCAGCGTTTCCTTATCCTTTTGGGCGGAGAACTGGCTGAGACGGATTTCCTGAATGGTCCGGGAAATGTCATCGCAGCGCCCCATCTGTTCTTCTCTGCTGCCGGAGAGTTTTTCAATCTCTTCCTCGGCCAGCTTCGCCTGTTCGGTCAATTCATCAATTTTTTGCTGGGCGTCTTTTTCCTGAGCTTCCAGCTCCTGCAAGCGCCCCTTGGAATCGGTACGTTCCCGCTCCAGATTCTGGAGCTCCTGCCGGACGGTCTCCAGCTCCCGTTCGGTCTGCCCCAGCTCGGCCACGATTTTGATGCGCTCCTCCTGCAGGCCCACAAGCTCGCCTCGGGCGGCCTGCAGCTCTGCTTCTCCGGAAGATAGCTCCGTCTGCCGCTCTTTCCACGCTGTTTGGGCTTCCTCCGCTTTCTTTTGGAGCTCCGCCGCCTTTTCGCGAATGCGCTGGATCTCCGAAGCGCGGCTCAGCAGCCCGGAATTTTTGGCCCGGGAGCCGCCGGTGAGAGAGCCTCCGGCGTTGACGATCTGGCCGTCTAAACTGACAATTCTGAATTGGTATTTCGTGCGCTTGGCAATGGCTACGGCGCTGTCTAAATCTTCCGCCACCGCCACCCTGCCCAAGAGGGAAGCGCGGATGCCGTCGTATTTCTTGTCGCAGGAGCAGAGCTCCGCCGCAATGCCCACAAAGCCGGGCAGCTCCTCCATTTCCCGCTTGTCCAGCAGGTTTCCCCGAATGGTGGTCAAGGGGAGGAAGGTGGCGCGGCCCAAATCCCGCTGCTTCAGCAGATTAATGGCGTTCTTCGCGTCCTGCTCGCTCTCCACCACCACGTTCTGCATAGCGCCGCCCAAAGCGGTTTCCAGCGCCACAGCGTATTCTCCCGGCACCTTTAACAGCCGGGAAACAGGCCCGCACACACCGGAGAGCATACCCCGGCCGGCTTCCTTCATAATGGCCTTAACGCTTTGTGCAAAGCCCTCCAGATTCCGTTCCAAATCCTCCAAAAGCTTGGCACGACGCAGTTGTTCGTTGGCGTCCAGCGTCAGCTTGTCAAGCTGCGCTCTGGCCTCCTCCGCTTTCTTTCGGCGGGTCTCCAAACGCAATTCATAGCCCTTGACGGTGTTTTCTCCGGCAGCGATGGCGCTTTCCGTGTCGGAGACCATCTGCATGAGCTCCTCCGCCGTCTTTTGGGCGGCAAGCTCTTTTTCCTTTGCCGCTTTCACGCTCTCATCCACGGCGCTGCCCCGCAGCCGGATCTCGGCCATGGAGGACTGGGTAGAGGACAGTCGGATGCGCTCCTCGGAAAGGGATGCGTTCCGCTGGGCGGCTTCCACCGCCGCCTGCTCCATCTGCCGGGTGGTCTCATCCGCCCCCTGCCGCAGCTCTTCCAATTTCTCTGTAAAGGAAATTAGCTTGTCACGACTTTCCTCAATTCTCTTAGCTTTCTCCTGTATTTCCTCCTGCTTTTCAGCGATTTCCTTGTCGATGGCTTCGTCGGACTGCTTTGCCTGTCCAATCTGCTCCTCCACTCTTTCCTTGTCTCGCAAATCGTGGTCGATGTCGTTCTGCAAGAGGTCGATCTCGCCCTCACTGCGCACGGCCTGCTCGTCCAGAGCGGCGGCCTCCGCCCGCACTTCCTCCATCTGGGCGGTGCATTCATTGGTCTCCCGGAAATTCTCCTCAATGCGGGCGGTGAGCTTCTGGATCTCCTCCTCGATCTCCCCCCGGCGGGCGCCCGCGATGTCGATTTTTTCGCTGTGCTCGCGCAAAACCCTCTCGGAATGGGACAGGGTCTCCATCCAGATGCCGATCTCCAAGCCTTTCTTTTCCTCGTCGTACTGGATAAATTTTTCCGCCTTTTCCGCCTGAATGCGCAGGGGTCCGACCCGCTCCTCCAACTCGCCCAAAATGTCCCGGAGGCGCACCAAATTGTCCTCCGCCTTTTGCAGGCGGCGCTCCGATTCCTCTTTGCGGTAGCGGTACCGGGAAATTCCCGCCGCTTCCTCGAAAATTTCCCGACGGTCCTCGGACCGGGCGGCTACGATGCTATCGATCTTTCCCTGACCGATCATGGAGTATCCGTCCCGTCCCAGGCCCGTGTCCATAAACAATTCATTGATATCTTTCAGGCGCACTGTGGCCTTGTTGATCAAATATTCGCTTTCCCCGGAGCGGTAATACCGCCGGGTGACCGCCACCGTGTCGTCGTCAAAGGGCAGACCGCGGTCGCTGTTGTCGATGGTCAGCGTGACTTCCGCGTACCCCATGGCTTTCCGCAAGGGCGTGCCGCTGAACACCACGTCCTCCATTTTATTGCACCGCAAGGCACGGACAGACTGCTCCCCCAGCACCCAGCGGATCGCGTCGCTGATATTGCTTTTTCCGCTGCCGTTGGGTCCCACCACGGAAGTGACTCCCTTTTCAAAGGACAGGGTGGTCTTATCCGGGAACGTCTTAAACCCCTGCAGTTCCAAAGATTTCAGTATCATTTTTCTTTCCCCTAACTCGTCACATTTCCTACGTTGGGCGGCTTGCCCGATATCAATATCCCATCAATTCCAGAGCCTCTCTGGCGGCCTGCTGTTCCGCTTCCTTCTTGCTCTTGCCGCCGCCCTTGCCGATGACGTTGCTGTTCAGATGGACTTCCACCACAAAGTGCTTGTTGTGGTCGGGTCCGCTTTCGCCGGTGACCACGTATTCCAAATGCTCCTCCGGATTCTGCTGGACGATCTCCTGCAGGGTGGTCTTGTAATCTTTAAAGGGCTTGCTGTGGTAGGTCTTCATCATGGGGATGATGAAACGGAGCACAAATTTCCTGGCTTCCTCCAAGTTCCCGCTGTCTCGGTAAATGGCGGCTACCGTGGATTCAAACACGTCCGCCAGAATGCTGGAGCGCTCCCGTCCGCCGGAATTCATCTCTCCGTGGCTCAACCGCAAAAAGCTGCCCACGTCCAGCTCTTTGGAAAACTTGCAGAGCGACCGCTCACACACCAGCGCAGCTCGGGTCTTCGTCAGTTCTCCCTCCGGCAGGCTGGGGAAATTCTGGAACAGATATTCCGCCGTCACAAAGCCCAAGACGGAATCGCCCAAAAATTCCAGGCGCTCGTAGCTTTTGCACTTCTTTTCGTTGGCATAGGAAGAATGGGTCAGCGCCGTTTCCAGCAAATATCTGTCCCGAAACTGATAGCCGATCAACTTTTCGTATTCCTCTAAAGGTCTCATTGGCGCACCTCCCACATGAATGGTTTCCGCGCTCACTCAGCGCTCTTTTCCTTTAAAATTCTCCCGATCTCCTCGGTAAAGCCGGACTGAGTGTAATCTCTCGTCAGCCGCAAGGCGTTTTTCACGGTGGCCGCTTTGGCGCTGCCGTGAATTTTGAACACAGGCTTGGTGGCCCCCATGATGGGCGCGCCGCCGTATTCGTTATAGTCCACCTGCTTCTTCAGCGCTTTCATGTCGCCGTACACCATCCCGGCGGCCACCTTGTTTTTCAGGTTTTTCTTGAACACGTCCTTGATCAGATCAAAGAGGGTCAGGGCCACGCCTTCGTACATTTTCACCAGCATATTGCCGGTGAAGCCGTCCGCCACCACCACGTCGCAGGCGTCGTTCGGGATCTCTCTGGGCTCCACATTGCCCACGAAATTGATGCCCGGAAAATTTGACAGCAGCTTGTACGCCGATTGCCGGAGGTCATCTCCCTTGTGGGATTCCGTGCCCACGTTGGCAAGACCCACCCTGGGATTCTCCACGCCCATGACCTTTTTCATATATTCCGCGCCCATCAGCCCGAATTGCAGCAGCATTTCCGGGCGGCAGTCCACATTGGCCCCGCCGTCGTTCAGCATGAAAAAGCCCTGTTTTTTCGGCAAGATCGGCGCGAAAGAAACCCGCTTGACGCCCCGGATTCTCTTGACGATGGTAGTGGCTCCCACCACTAAGGCGCCGCTGTTTCCGGCGCTGGCAAAGGCGTCGCCCCTGCCTTCCGCTAAAGCCCGCAGGCCAACTGCCATAGAGCTGTCAGTCTTTTCCCGGATGACGCTCATGGGATCGTCCTCCATGGTCAGCACCTCGCCGCACTGGATGATCTCCATGCGGGACAGTTGATCGGAAAGCCCCATCTCTCTGGCGGCAGCCTCTAATCTGGCCCGGTCGCCGGTCAGAACAATATCGATGCCCAGCTCGTCCATGGCCTGGGCACAGCCCAGCAAAATTTCCTGAGGGGCGTTGTCCCCGCCGAAAGCGTCTACAATGATCTTCATACGGTTTCCTCCTGCTTGTCAAAGTGAGGCGGCAAGCGCCTGCAAAGCTCTTTGGGACAGGGCCATGTATCGCTCCCGCTTGTCTCGAATATGTTCGGATAAAGGCGGCAACACGCCGAAATTTGCTCCCATGGGCTGAAAATCCTTGCCGGAATACTCTGCGATGTAATGGCTCAAAGCCCCCATCATGGTGGTTTCCGGCAGAATGAGGGACTCCTCCCCCCGCAGTCTGCGGACGGCGTTGATCCCTGCTAAAATGCCGGAAGAGGCGCTTTCCATATATCCCTCCACGCCGGTGATCTGCCCGGCAAAGAACAGATTTTTTCGGTTTCGGAAGGAAAAATCCGCGTCCAGCACCTTGGGGGAATCCAAAAAGGTGTTCCGGTGCATCACGCCGTAGCGAACGAATTCCGCATGGGCAAGCCCCGGGATCATGCCGAAGACCCTCTTCTGCTCGCCGAATTTCAGATTGGTCTGAAATCCCACCAGATTATAAAGGGTATTTTCCCGATTTTCCGTGCGGAGCTGCAGCACGGCCCAAGGCCGGTGCCCGGTGCGGGGATCAACAAGCCCTACAGGCTTCATGGGACCAAAGCGGATGGCGTCATGCCCTCGGGAGGCCAGCACTTCGATGGGCATGCAGCCCTCGTAGACTTTCGGGTCCGCCGCGTCAAAGCTGTGGACGGGAGCCCGCTCGGCAGTGATCAGCGCCTCTTTGAAGCGGTCGTATTCCTCTTTGTTCATGGGACAGTTGATATAATCGCTGTCCCCTTTGTCGTACCGGGAGGCCAGAAAGCACTTGTCCATATCCAGACTCTCTCTGGTGACGATGGGGGCGGCGGCGTCGAAAAAACTCAATGCCCCGCCGCACAGCGCCTGTATTTCTTTCGATAAGGGCTCTGCCGTCAGGGGGCCGGTGGCAACTATGGTGATGCTGTCACTTTCGGTAGGAAGTGTAAGAATTTCCTCCCGGCGGATCTCGATGAGCGGGTGATGTTCCAGTTTTTCGGTGGCAAGCCGGGAAAATTCGTCCCGATCCACCGCCAAAGCGCCCCCAGCCGGGACCTTTGTCTGCTCCGCGCAGTCCGTGAGCAGAGAGCCCAGCCGGCGCATTTCCTCTTTCAACAG
>JAFLRP010000009.1 GCA_022511515.1 Acutalibacter sp. | reverse complement strand
ATCTGCTTGTAGGCCTCCTCCAAATAGGCAACGTCCTCGGCGGTAAGCTCCAAGTCCACCGCGTGCACGGCATCCTCAAAATGCTTGGGGTTGGTCGCGCCCACGATGGGAGCAGCCACGCCCTTGGCAAAGTGCCACGCCAGAGCGATCTGAGACATGGACACGCCGTACTTTTCCGCCAAGTCGTTGACCCGGTTGATGATCACCAAGTCGTTTTCAATATCCGCGTCGTATTTGCTGCGGATCACCTTGTCCGTGTCGCTGCGCTTGGTGCCGGACTCCCACCCGGTGTGGGTCAGGTGACCGCCTGCCAGCGGGCTGTAAGGGATCAGTGAAACATTGTACTGCTTGCAGACGGGGATCAGTTCCCGCTCGTCCTCCCGGTAGATCAGATTGTAGTGGTTCTGCATGGTGGAGAACAGCGTCCAGCCGTTCTTCTCTGCCGCCAGCTGCATGTTGTGGAACTGATACCCGTACATGGCCGACGCGCCGATGGCGCGCACCTTGCCCGCCTTTACAAGGCTGTCCAGCGCTTCCATCGTCTCCTCAATGGGGTGGTCGAAGTCAAAGCGGTGGATTTGGTAGAGGTCCAGATAATCCGTACCCAAGCGGGACAGCGTGCCATCGATCTCCCGGAGAATGGCTTCACGAGACAAGCAGCCCTCGTTGAAGTACACCTTGGATGCGATGACCACCTTGTCCCTCGCCACGCCCAGATTATTGAGGGCCCTGCCGATATACTCCTCGCTGGTGCCGCCGGCGTAGGTGTTGGCGGTGTCGATGAAGTTGACACCCAAGTCCAGCGCACGGGCCAGCATTTCTTGGGTTTGCTCCGGGTTCAGCGTCCACTGATGGCCGCCCTCTTTCACCTCGCCGAAAGACATACCGCCCACGCAGATGCGGGAAACTTCAATGTCAGTGTTGCCGAGTTTCGTGTATTTCATGGTTCTCGCTCCTTTTTTTGATTTGAGTATAGTCTATCATGGTCTGCCGGCATTGTCTATTAGAATTTCGGGGATATTCCATAAGGAAATCTTATCAAATATCCTCTGAAAATCGAATTGTTCGCCAAGGAGGATTGATTTATAATAAAGTCAGAAAGGTTGGTGTCTTATGGAAGAACAGAGAAAAGCAGAGGCTTGTTACCTCACAATGTACGACGGCATGCTGGGGAAAGACCGCAAACTGTTGGAAGCCGTACTGGATGACTCCTTTGTGCTGGTCCACATGACCGGCGGCAGGCAGACAAGAGAAGAATTTATCAAAGCCGTGGAGGACGGCGTGCTCAACTACTATTCCGCGGAACACCATCTGGTGCAGGCAAATGTGCAGGACATCGCCGGGACGCTGTGCGGGCAGACTTTGGTCGTTGCCGGAGGAAAAGACGGCGGCAAAACCGCTTGGCGGTTGCAGTTGGACTGCACGCTGATTTGTAAGGGAGACGAGTGGAAACTCACCGAAGCAAGGGCGTCAACTTATTAAAGACAGGGACTGCAAATGCAGTCCCTGTTTGTCATTTCAGAAACTCCTTTTAGACAGCACCGTTCTATACCGCAATCACGCCGCGTTTCTCGTGGAAGAAACGGGTAATCACAGCGATAAGCGGGTACGCGATCAGCTGCACACCGATGACGCAGAAAATGATGAAGGTCTGAATGGCGTCGTTCTGCACCGGGATCACGCCCGCTGTGGGAGCCGCGTAGCCGAGGTGCGAGATGCCAAAGTTGAACACGCACAGCGCGACGCCGCCCATGATCGTGACGATGCAGTTGAACACAGAGGAGGAAAAGCCGTCGCAGCGCTTGCCGCTCTTTTGCTCCACGTCGTCGAGCGCGTCGCCGAGCAGGCTTGAGAGCATGTAAGAGGACGGGATCAGGCCGAAAGAGCGAATGAACTGTCCGACAAGGACGATCGGGAGGCTGCGGGGATTCACTAGGCAGAGCAGCACGCCGCCCGTGGAGAACACCATGCCGAGCATGATGGAATTCCGCTTGCCGATCTTCTTTGCCAGCGGGTTGCAGAGCAGGATTCCGATCCCCAACGGCGCCTGTCCCAGTGCATAGAACAGCGCTTGCGTGAAGCCGTCGTTATAGCTTCCAAGAACCCAGTTGCAATAGTAGAATGTTCCGGCGCTAAAAAGTGCGTTTACGATGTTGATGACAATAAGGTAGATCATCAGAACGATCCAGTTGCGGCTCTTGAGGCAGCAGCGCATTTGTTCGCGCAGCGTGATCTTTTCCCCTTCCGCTTCGCCGCCGGTCTCCGTGACACGCTCACGCGTAAAGAAGAACTCCATCAGGATCAGCGGGAAGGAAATGAACGCCAGCACTATCGCGATTGCGACCCAGCGTCCCCCGTTGACGCCCATGAACGGCACGATCAAGCAGGGAAACAGAATCGCAACAAACGAGCCCGCCGCCATGCTCGGCGTGTTCGCAACGGTGGAAAGCTGCTGCCGCTCCGCCGGGTCGCTCGTCGCGAGAGGAACAAGCAGCGTGTGGGCAGTGCTGTACATCGTGAACGCGACGGCGTAGAAGACGGTATAGCTTATAAAAATCCATAGCGCGGTGAGGTTGTCGTTGCCGGTGGGAACAGCAAAGAGCAGCACCAGACAGACCACCATCAGCGGCGCGGCAAAAAGAATCCATGGTCGTGCCTTACCCTGCCGAGAACGCGTTTTGTCCACCACCAGCCCCATGAAAATAAAGGTAAGTACATCAAGCACCTTCGCCACAATCGGGAAAAGGCTGATAAACATTCCATCCCAGATGCCGCCGATCTTGAGCACATCGGTGTAGTACACGTTGAGGTAGTTGCTCAGGATAGAGTTCATTACCATGACGGCAATCGGTCCCATAAAATGGCCTAGTATCTTCTCCCGGGTCGTCACTTTCTCCGCCGGGACGCGGCTGTCAAACAGCTTTGAGGAGAGCATTCCCTGTTTCATGTTCAGCCCTCCTGTTCGGCAAGAATCGCATGGAGCTTTTGTTCCAGCTGCGGCAGCTCTCCGCCGAACCGCGCGAGTCCCATACGGGTGAAGACCGGGCGCAGTGCCAGCGTGATCGAACAGCCGAAAAGTCCCGCAAGCAGCGACAATGTAAATGCGATATGCCACCCAAAATGCAGGAAAAGGAAACTCAGGCCGATGCACGCCGCGCCCGCCATGCCGACAAGCACCACACGTTCCAGATAGTATCGCTCCGCCTTTGCATCGATGGACTCGATCTCCGCCAGTACCGCTTCACATCGTTCTCTGCGGTCGCCCACCTCTTTGGGCTCGGCCTCCTCCCTGACAAATACCGCCTTCAGCATGATAGAGGCATCGCCCTCGCGGGTAGTTTTGATATGGGTGTATCCGAGCGCCTCATAGCAAGCGCAGATTAACTTTTCCCGTTCCGCTCTGACCCGAAGCTCTAATGTTTTTTCGATCATGTGATCACTCCCAAGTTCATTATTACAACGCTTGTTGTTTTGGTTTGGTTATAGTATAATGGGAGCGCAGCCGCAAGTACACAACAATTATCCGAATCTGTGTTGGAATAATGGAGAATTTTATGAACACAAAGAACAACCGCCGCTCGCAAGAAACGCGTAAGCGTATGAAGCAGGCTCTGCTGGGACTGCTGGACCGAATGGATATCTTAGACATCACAGTAAGCAGGCTCTGCGATGCGGCGGAAGTAAACCGTTCCACCTTTTACAGCTACTACGACAGCGTGGCGGATCTTCTGGAAGAGATGGAGCGAGAGATCGGCACAGACCTATTTGAGCGCTTTGCCGGGGAGAACTACAACGACGGCAATCTTTTTTCCATCGATCATCTGGCGCTCGTGCTGGAGCATATCAAAGCAAACCAGAATTTCTACCGGGCTTACTTGGCGCAGAGCACCTCCAAAAGCCAGCTGGATTCGGCCTTTGGGCAGCTTCTCCAGCAGTATATACGACCCATGATGCATAAACTTTCTGTGGACGATACCGCTATCGAATACTACTTCGCATTTTTTAGGGCAGGCTTTATGGCGGTTCTCAATCACTGGCTGCAAAACCGCTGCCATGAATCCCCTGAGGCGGTGTTGGACTATCTGCGGAATGTGCTCAGTCACCCGGAGTTTGCGGTTTAGGGAAGCGGCGAGGCCCGACCGACAGATAAACGGGACTGCTTTTGCAGTCCCGTTTTATCGTTTCAGTATCTTTCCTAAAAAGTGCCCGAGGAAAATAAATAATCCCATTACGGCGAGGTAATCCAGCAGAAAGAAAATCAGCGGTTCGCCGAAGTCGAAGAATACGAATTGATTTTGCAGCAGCAGGTAACTGCCGATCTTCCGCTTGAAAAAGGCAAATGCGCCGTACCCGGCAATCAGCACGGCGGGGAACAACAGCACCCGTCGAAGCGTAGGGGATAATCTACTGATTACCATGTTCCAATGCAGTCCCAAATGCAAGGAGATCACAACAAAGCCCCAATAGGCGGAAAGCAGGTGCGCCGTCCGCGCCAAAGACTGCCCGGCGCTGATTTGCAGAAACGCAAAGGCGTGGCGGGAAATCATAATGCCGCTGACCATCGACCCCAGCATACAGACCAGCGCCAGCACTACCAGCATCGTCTGGACGACGCGAAAGGGTGTGTACCTGCCTTTGGCGACATTCCTGCTCCACCTGCTGTTGAGAACGTGATGGAGAATCACCAGCGCAAACATACCCACGCCCAGCCACTCATGGGCGGTCTCTCCCACCAGACTGTAAGCCATCAGCAGGAGAAGTACCGCCGTCATGAGAATATCCGTTATGATTTTTCCGATTTGTTTTGCTTTCATCTCAATCAAAAACCCCGGAATTGTTCAGCCAGTTTTCCACGTCGCTTTGTGCCGAAGCCGCGTTACCGCCCCGCACGGAGAGACCGCCTAACACTTGCGCCCCCGGGCAAAGGTCGGCGATGGTGTTTTCCGTCCTGCTGAGCCCGCTGCCCTCATGGGTACACAGAGGCAAAATCGTCTTCCCAGAGAAATCGTATTCCTCCAAAAAGGTGTAGAGCGGCATGGGCAGGTCTCCCCACCAGTTGGGATAGATCAGCACAATGGTGTCGTACTGCTCCATGTTCTCCACATGGGAACGGAGCGCAGGGCGAGCATTATCCCGTTGTTCAATAGTCGCTTGGTCTGTGGTCTCCCGATAATCCGAGGGGTAAGTCTGTTCTGTTTCAATCAAGAACAGGTCTCCGCCCGTAAATTTCTGCGCATACCCCGCCAAAAGCTGGGCGTTGCCGTAGAAGTCGCCGTCTATGGTATTGAGACTGGCGGAAGTCACGGCATCCACTCCGTCCTCCCAGGCGGTGTTGCCCATGCGGGAGAAGTAGGCTACAAGAACCTTGTTGACGGGTTCGGATGCCTCGCTTTTTAGGGCTTCGCCGGATACTTCGGAATCCTCGCTTGGAGATATGCCGGGCGTGTTTTCGGACTTCGGCGTACTCATGATAGGCCCGCTCTCTGCTTGAGAGGAATCCACTTGCCTTTGTTCAGAAGAACCTCCCGTATTGCCCGCACATGCGGACAGCGAAAAGGCTAAAATCAGAGCCAGTAACAACGCAGCATACTTTTTCATAATGTTTCTTCCAAACTTTCTTAGAACCCCACCACATTGTGGGCAGTATAGGGTTCTTCCAGATAGGCGATTTCTTCCGCCGTCAGCTTTAAGTCGTCCAGCCCGATGATGGCTTCCTCGAAATGGTGCAGCTTCGTTGCCCCCAAAATCGGTGCGGTGACGGCGGGTTTTGAGAGCAGCCACGCCAGAGAGATCTGGATCATGGGCACGCCCCGCTGTTCGGCCAGTTTGCTGACCCGGTCAATGATCTCCAAGTCGGACTGCTCCGACAGGGGGAAAAACCGCTTGCCCACAGCTTCGTTGTCGTACCGCTGGGTGACGGTGCCGGGCTTTCTCGCCAGCCTGCCCTTTGCGTTGGGACTCCACGGGGTGAGACCGACGTGCATATCCTCGCACAGCGGGATCATATCCCGTTCTTCTTCCCGGTAAATGAGGTTATAGAGGTTCTGCATGGTGACAAACTTCGTCCAGCCGTGCTTTTCAGCGGTGTACTGCGCTTTGGCAAACTGCCACGCTCCCATGCTGGACGCGCCGATATACCGCACCTTGCCGGATTTCACCACGTCGTTTAAGGCGTCCATAGTCTCCTCGATGGGCGTGTTTTTGTCCCAGCGGTGAATGGTGTAGAGGTCGATATAGTCCATGCCAAGGCGTTTCAGACTTTGATCCACTTCATACATGATGGATTTCCGGGACAGCCCGTGGCGGTTCTTGCCCTCGCCCATGGGGAAATAGACCTTTGTCGCCAGCACGATTTCCTCCCGGCGGGCAAAGTCCTTTAAGGCACGCCCCACAAATTCCTCGCTGGTGCCGTCGGAATAGACATTTGCGGTGTCGAAATAGTTAATGCCCAAATCCAGCGCCCGCTTGATAATCTCTCGGGAACTGGCTTCGTCAATCGCCCAGCCCTGCCCGGTCAAGCCCTTGGTGTTGTCGCCGAAGCTCATGCAGCCCAAGCAGATGC
>JAFLRP010000008.1 GCA_022511515.1 Acutalibacter sp. | reverse complement strand
CGGCATTGTCAACTGCATCATCGTAGAGGATTGACAAAGCCCTTTACAGAAGGCGTTCTTGTTGGTATAATATCTATAAGGCAGAGCTGTGAAAATCGCCGCAAACCCTTATGACAAAAGGCTTTCGGCAAAAGTAGGAGTTTTATACCATTGATACAGAAAGATAGGGTAAAAACCCTACTATCCCTACGGATGCCGCAACTATGCGGGTTTCAAGGCTGCTTCTGCTCGTACAGAGGCAGCCTTGAAATTTTCCTACATTTCCGTTGAGCGGCCCATTTTTGGGACTCGAACCCTCACACCAAAAACAATCATATTCCAAAGGCTGAGTCTTTTCGACTCAGCCTAATTTTTTTCTACACAGGAGAATTGACCATGAACAAAGTCGATATCGAGGCGAGGGACAGATACTATGCCGAGGTCTCTCTCAAACTAAGCAAAGCGGGCTTCGCTCCCCAACCGCAGGAGGACGGATACCTTCCCGTTGACTGGAACGGCTCCCGCCTCTGCCGCTTGACGGCGAAAGGCGGCGTACAGTACCGGGGGGAACATGTGGAGCGAGACGGCTGTGGAGAGGCGCTTGACCGCGTGATCGACATCGCCGGAACCACCGCTGAGCATATGAGGTGCTTGGAATCCGCGTCGGCGCTCCACGCAGAGAAAATCAAATATAGGCAACACCGCACAAAAAGGTGGTGCAATCCAAAATAAACGCAACCGGAGCCGATAGCCGCAAGCCACCGCTCAGATGTCCGCCGGAGGCAACCCAAATCAGGCAAACAAGCCGCGCCTGTCCGCCAGATAGAGGTTTGCCAGGGCAAACATCATATTCAGCTTTTCGGTCTGCTTGTGCAAACCTCGGTACCGCGTTTTTCTGAAATGAAACAATCCCTTGACCACAGCGAAGATATGCTCCACCTTGGCGCGTACAGATGACTTTTCGCGTTCCCAGCGCTTGATTTGCGCGCGAGAACGGGCGGAATGGTTCTTACTTTGAGATGGTCTGCGATTGGTCTTATAGCAAATCCGCTTGCCTTGCTTGTTTTGCCTGACAGCATCCTCACGCTTCTCAGCCCCAAGATAGCCGCTGTCTCCGTAAACAGTGGTTTCTTCTCCGGTCCATAACTTTATTTTACATCTTCTTCCTCTGCTTTGCACGCCCTTTGTGCGGTGTTGCCATAAAAAACAAGAGCCGATAACAGCAGTTCAAAGTCTGCGTGTTATCGGCTCTGCGTCTGTGCGTCTGGCTCCTTAATGATGGACATATGTAGTTGTATTACATTGATCAGAGTCTCCTGTCTGCATTTCGGACAGTATAATGGGAAATTTTTAAGAATTGTATCATTTCTTAGGCAACACTGCACAAAAGGCACAGTAATTCAGGATAGACGCAACCGGGATCGATAGCCTCAGACCACCGCTCAGATGTCTGCCGGATGCAACTCAAATCAGGCAAACAAGCCGCGCTTGTCCGCCAGATAGAGATTTGCCAGAGCAAACATCATATTCAGCTTTTCGGTCTGCTTGTGCAAACCTCGGTATCGCGTTTTTCTGAAATGAAACAATCCCTTGACCACGGCAAAGACATGCTCTACTTTGGCTCGTACAGATGATTTCTCATGCTCCCGACGCTTGATTTGCGCGCAAGAACGGGCGGAGTGGTTCTTGCTTTGAGATGGCCTGCGGTTGGTCTTGTAGTGAATCCGCTTGTCAAACAGTGCGTACTACGGGTTGAATCTTATGCGGCATCTGCACATACTGCAAAATCTCTATGACTTGTCAGATGAGGCAACGTCAGCGGAAGTAATCGACAGCCGTGCCTTTTCCGAGTTTTGCGGCATCGAATCGAGCAATCAGGTGCCGGATAAAAAATTGGGAAAGCCCCAAGTGATTCAGCAGGTTATCCATAACCTCAGCCAGATGGTCAAATGTATAGGAAAAAGTTTCGCGCGACGGGGCGTCCGACTGTCCAAATCCGGGGTAGTCCGGTGCGATTAAATGGTATTCGTCCTCCAAGAGAGGAATCAGATCCCGAAACATATGGCTGGCTGAAGGAAACCCATGGAAAAGGACAATCGTAGGATTTTGGCACGAACCGGCCTCCCGATAAAACACATTGATTCCACCAAGATTTAGAAGCCGTACCAATAGACAAAGAATTCAGATTTACGCGTCAAAAATGTTGCTGACAAGGCAAAAAAACGCAGGAATACTTTGTGTATTTCAAGATTTTTTAACACAGTCAGCGGCATTTTGGGCCGCAAAGCTGGGTGCTGGGGCTATTGGTACGGCTTCTTACTTTGTTAAACTTCATCTGAACCAATTCCTTTCCCGGCAGAGGCCACAGGCTGTCTGCCGTCTTATCATCCATTTTGCCAAGCGCTGTCACATCCAAGCTGGTCGATAAAGTTTCTCATGGCATGTGTTAAATATTCGTGACCCCGATACACAAAGCTGACCGTGACTGTGCGATACGGTTCCGGCAGCTCATGACAGGTCAAATTTTCCCGTTCGCTGTAGAGGGTCACAACCGATTTGGGGAACAGGCTGACGCCCAAGCCGGCGCTTACGCTGGCGATGATCGCGCCGAGGGAATTAAACTCAATGGCGCCGGCGGGCACCGCTCCCTCCCTTGCCGTCAGATCCTCCAAAATGCGCCGGTAGGAGCAGCCGGACGGGAAGACCAACTGCGTTTTACCCAGCAGAGAACGCAGGGACTCATCCTTTTGTGGCATTGCGCTGATGAGCACCAATTCCTCTTTTTGTACAGGAATGGAGGCATAACCGTCGTCCCTGATCTCGCCCGCCACAAAAGCGCCGTCGATTTCGTGGCGCGCCAGAGCCTTCAGAAGGGCGGTGGTGGTTTCGGTTCGGACGATGATTTCCGTATTCGCATAATTTTTGTAATACTCCGCCAAAATTCCCGGCAAGGTGGAAGAGGCCATGGACTCCATAGACCCGATCGTCAAGGTTCCGCACACCGTCCCTCCGTCCCTGACGGCCTGCTCCATTTCGTGGGAAAGGTTTAATATCCGCACGGCATAGTCCAGCAGCAGACGTCCTTTTTCCGTCATCGTAACGCCGTTTTTATGGCGCTGAAACAACGGCGCGCCGCACTCCTTTTCCAGTTGTATGATTCGGCTGGAGAGGTTGGACTGGGCATAATTGAGTTTTTCCGCGGCGGCAGAGTAGCTGCCCTCTTCCGCGACTGTTCTGAAAAAGCGTAATGTTTGCAAATCCATCTTTACCACCAGCTTCAACTATATCAAATTCATATTGACAGCAATCTTCGATAGATATATACTGCCACAGAACCTACGCTGGCGCAAGTCCTATTTTAATTAAGGGGGAAAACCGATATGCGCGCGATGAGACGAACCGACAGAAAGCTATCCGCCGGGGAAACGGAAGAAATTCTGGTAAAAGGGGAGTACGGCGTATTGTCCACCGTCTGCGAGGATGGGACGCCCTACGGAGTCCCCATCAGCTACGCCTACAGCGCAAGTGGCCGTGTGATCTATATGCACTGTTCGGCTGACGGCGGGCAGAAGATTGACAACCTCCGTTTGAGCGGCAAGGCGTGTTTGACCGTTGTGTCGGACACGGAACTGATGCCGGAGAAGTTTGCCACAAAATACTGGTCGGCCATGGTTCTCGGCACGGTTCAGATCATCGAGGATAAAGAGGAAAAACAGGAGGGGATCGAGGCCGTTTTGCGCAAATATGCCCCGATGTTTGAGGAGAAGGGTCTGAAATACATTGAAAATTCCATTGATAAGATCCACATCCTCAAATTGCGGGTAGAAACAGCAGAGGGGAAGGCCAGAAAGCGGTAAGCGGAGAAATGGAACACAAAGATTTATCAAAAATGGGGCCGCTTTGCGTGATCCTGTCGGCGATCCTGTTTGGCATGATGCCGCTCTTTACAAAAGTAGCCTACGCCTTTGGATGCAGCACGGATACGGCGGCAATGGGCCGTTTCCTGTTTGGCGGCGTCGGTCTGTGGATCGTCATTACGGCGTCGCCAAAGCTGTCCTTTCACGTTACAAAACAGGAATTCTTACATATTTTACTGCTGTCCCTGCCCTTTTGCGCTACTACATTTCTGCTGTATGGCTCCTATAGCTTCATCAGCTCCGGCCTTGCCACCACGCTGCATTTCACATACCCCGTGGTCGTAATGGTTCTGAGCATGATCTTCTTCCACACAAAATTACAGGCACGGCAGCTTATCTGCCTGCTGATTTGCGCCGCCGGAATTCTATGCCTCTACCGTCCCGGTGGAAATACGGGGATGAAGGGAATCGTTATGGCCCTGCTCTCCGGCGTGACCTACTCCATCTACATTTTATTATTGGGAAAGATCGGCTTGAAACGACTCCATGTGTTGACGGTCACCTTTTGGCTTTGCATTCTTTCTCTTTTGGAAATTGGCGCGGTTTCTATTGCCGGTGGAGAGGTGACGATCCCCACCGCATGGCAGGCATGGGCGGCCATGGCAGGTCTGGGGCTTTCCGCAAGTGTGGCGGCGCTGGCGCTGTTTCAGATAGGCGTATCCCTCTGCGGTGAAGTGAAGGCTTCTCTGCTCAGCACATTTGAGCCGCTGACCGGGGTTGTCATTGGGATCGTAGTTTTCAACGAGAGTTTGACCGCTCCGATTGCGGCGGGAATTTTGCTGATTTTATGTTCGGCTGTTTTGCTTGTGATCTCACCTGAGAAAAAGCAACGGGAGGCACAATATGGAAAATCAACTTGACAAGCGGCAGGAGAAACTGATCTCGGCTTTCCACACGATGTGGGATGCCTTTCCCGGCATGGCTCGCCTGATCAATCAGAAGCATGAGATTCTGGCGTCAAACGAGTTGGCACAGAAAAAAGGATTTGTGCCCGGCGCGATTTGCGCGCAGGTCGCATCCCCGCAAGCTCACAAGGGATGTCTTCTCGCAAAGACCATCCAGACCGGAGAGGCGCAATATGACCAGCCGAATGAACACCTACTGCGCGGTTGGATGCCTGTTTTGGATCATGAGGGAGTCGTGGTTCATTTTTCAATCAACATACTTTAACGAAGAGGCGCATGTTTTATAGAACTCATTGATCGGATCGCAAATGATTGGATGCTGCCCAAATCATCAGCCGTATCAACGGCTTTACCTATGTGCGGACTCAGAAGCTGTACCAATCGCCCCAGCACACATCTTTGCGGCCCAAAATGCTGCTGACTGCGTTAAAAAATCTTGAAATACACAAAGTATTCCTGCGATTTTTTGCCTTGCCAGCAACATTTTTTGCTCGCAAAGTTGCGCACTGTATAAGAAAACAGCAGGAGAGGTTCGACATGACTAAAATCACTGTGGAAGTGGACGGCATGGTGTGTGTCATATACACGAGCTCCTACTTCACTATGGTACGCTCAGTATAGAAAACCTTGCTTTCCGCTGCAGGCAAAAGAACGTAGCTTTTGCGCTTTCTATGCTGCTTTGCGTGGCATCTGATGCTGAAGCGCATGGAAGCATAATCTCCGCGGTGTGACTGGAAGTGAGAACGGGAAGTTCACATTGCCGTTTGCTTTTCGTGGCGGGACGTGGTAAAATTAAAGAAAGGGGTGAGGAGACTATGAGAAAATTATTGAGCAAACTTTTTGCCTTGGCAATGGCGCTTTCCCTGTTGCCTGTTCCGGCCTCGGCGATTGGGCGGGCGCCTTCCGCGCAGTCGGAAAACGTGGCGGAGCACTGGTTTTATGACCAGCTGACTTCGGGCGGAAAGGCCATCTACAACGCCCTGTGGGACATGTATGAGCGGGGCATGATGAAGGATGGCGGAACCAGCTACGATCTGGTGTACGAGGGCGCAGTGTCCCAGCCGGCGGTCGCCGCCTATCTGGAGGGGGATCGCACCCTGTTCAACGACTTCGCCGCCGCGAAGGACGCGTTTGATCTGGAGCATCCGGAGGTCTGGTACGTGGATTCCTCCTATCTGAGCTTTCGCGTTACGCGGGATTCCGCGGGTATGTATCACGCGTATATCGGCCCCGGCCGCTCTGATGGTTACTATGTCGCCGGTGTAAAGGACGCCGCTGACGTGGAGCAAAAGACCCGGGAGGTCGGCGCCGCGGTCGACTCCATTGTGTCTGGGGCGAGGGCCGCCGCGCGCGGCTTCGGCGCGGAGAGCGCCGCAAGGCAGGTTCGGTATGTGCATGAGCAGATCACCAAGAGCATCTCCTACCGGTTTGAGACGGAGTGCAGGCCGGAGAACGCGGGGTATCTCCGCACGACCTACGCTCTGGTGACCCATGAGGGCGTGTGCGAAGGCTACGCCCGATCCATGCAGATGGTTCTGAACCGGCTGGGCATCCCCTGTGTTCCGATCCACGGTCTTCAGACCTCCGGCACGCCCGAAGCCCATATGTGGAACGCGGTTCAAATCGACGGGACGTGGTATGTGGTCGACGCCACATGGGACGACCCCGTGGGTCTGGACGCGAACAGCAATATTAAGGCTTCCGGCTGGAACGGTCTGGACGGCGCCGAGACGGAGACGTATCTGCTGGTCGGGCAGGATATCACCGGGACTAATTGGCGGCCCTCCGGCTATGTGTCCACCGGCACGATGGAATTCGCGTATC
>JAFLRP010000007.1 GCA_022511515.1 Acutalibacter sp. | reverse complement strand
GGATTTCAAATCCTCCGCCGATTCCAGCTCGTCGGCAAACTGCCTGAGTTCCTCCGCCACCATGGTGTTCAGCATGATGTTGGGGCAGGCGATGGAAATGGCCGAACCCAGCGAGCGGAACTCGAACTTATTGCCCGTAAAGGCAAAGGGCGAGGTGCGGTTGCGGTCGGTGGTGTCCTTGTTCAGATCGGGCAGTACGTGCACGCCGGTGCTGAGCTTCTGGTGCTCCACGCCGCCGTAGGGAACGCCGGCTTCGATGGCTTCCAAAATCCCCGTGAGCTCATCTCCCAAGAACATGGAGATGATGGCGGGGGGCGCTTCGTTGGCGCCTAAGCGGTGGTCATTGCCTGCGGAGGCCACAGAAATGCGCAGCAGGTCCTGATATTCGTCCACGGCCTTGATCACCGCCGCCAGGAACAGCAGGAACCGGGTGTTTTCCGCAGGATTCTTTCCGGGTTTTAAGAGATTTTCTCCGCTGTCGGTGGAGAGAGACCAGTTGTTGTGCTTGCCGCTGCCGTTGACGCCGGCAAAGGGCTTTTCGTGCAGGAGGCAAACTAAGCCGTGGCGGGCGGCCACATTTTTCATGGTCTCCATGGTGAGCTGATTGTGGTCGGTGGCCATGTTGGTGGTGGAGAAGATGGGGGCCAGCTCGTGCTGGGCGGGAGCCACCTCGTTGTGCTTTGTCTTGGCAAGAATGCCCAGCTTCCACAGCTCCTCGTCCAGTTCCTTCATGTAGGCGGCGATCCGGGGCTTGATGGTGCCGTAGTAGTGGTCCTCCAGCTCCTGTCCCTTGGGGGCTTTCGCGCCGAACAGGGTGCGGCCGCAGAAAATCAAATCTTCCCGTTGATCGTAAAGTTTCTTATCGATGAGGAAATACTCCTGCTCCGGTCCCACGGTGGTGACCACCCGCTTGGTCAGCGTGTCGCCGAAGAGCCGCAGAATGCGCATGGCCTGACGGTTCAAATCTTCCATGGAACGGAGGAGTGGAGTCTTTTTGTCCAGCACTTCGCCGCTGTAGGAGCAGAAAGCGGTGGGAATATACAGGGAATCTCCCTTTACAAAGGCGTAAGAGGTGGGGTCCCAGGCGGTGTAGCCCCGGGCTTCAAAGGTGGCGCGCAGGCCGCCGCTGGGGAACGAAGAAGCGTCGGGTTCACCGCGGATCAGCTCCTTTCCGGAAAAGTGCATGATGACTCTGCCGTCGGAGGTGGGGGAAATGAAGCTCTCGTGTTTCTCGGCGGTGACGCCGTTTAAGGGCTGGAACCAGTGGGTGAAATGGGTTGCCCCTTTTTCCACCGCCCAATCCTTCATGGTGCTGGCCACGGCGTTTGCCACAGCCAAATCTAAATCCTTGCCCTCATCAATGGTCTTCCGCAGGGAACGGTACACGTCTCGGGGCAGTCTTTCCTGCATCACGTCGTCGTTGAACACCGAGCTGCCGAACAGCCCCGGAACGGTTTTGCGGCTTTCAGAAGAATTTCCCATAACCAACCACTCTTTCCTCTATTCTAATTGGGGAGATCCCCTTCGGGGATCTCTTGCACATGGGCATTATTGTAGACGAAGGCGATGAATTTGTCAACGGAGCCGCCGCCTTTCCAGTATACGGCGGGGGCGGCAGGGGGGTGCAGCTTCCCGGAAAAAAGCCCGTAGGCGGGAGGGAGAAAAAGAAAAAATTCGGCTGTGTGGGTAAAAAATCTGAGAAAAGAAGAAAAAAACTGTGAAAACGGGAAAATCGAATTTTTATCTTGCTTGTTCCTCTGCAATCATGTATCATATACCATGGATGAATGCGGAGAATTCCGTGAATAGCGTAATTTTTTGAGAGAGGACGACCGACATGGGCAAAACAGGCTATCTCGTTTTGGAAAACGGCATGCGATTTCGGGGAGAACGCTTCGGCGCGCAGGGAGAAGTGACTGCGGAGGTGGTGTTCACCACCGGCATGACAGGGTATTTGGAGACCTTGTCAGACCCCAGCTATTGGGGACAGATCACGGTACAGACTTTCCCGCTGATCGGGAATTACGGGGTCATTCCCTCCGATTTTGAAAGCGACAACATCGGTCCCTCCGGATATATCGTCAAGCATTGGTGTCAAGAGCCTTCCAATTTCCGTTCGGAGGGCGATCTTGACACCTTTTTTCAAGAAAAAAACGTGGTGGCGCTGTCCGGCATCGACACCCGCAGTCTGACGAAGATCATCCGGGAAAAGGGTGTGATGAACGGCGTCATCACCGACGACCCGGACGGGGTGGACTTGGAAAAACTGAAAGCTTACCGTGTCACCGGGGCGGTGAAGGCGGCCTCCACAAAGGAGCGGTACACTGTCTTCCCGGAAGGGGAGGCAGAGCGCCGGGTAGCGCTGCTGGACTTCGGGCTGAAGAAAAACATCTGGCGGGAGCTTGTGCGCAGAGGAGCTGAGGTCATCGTCTGTCCGTGGAACACCACAGCAGAGGAAATCAAGGAGCTGGGCGTTGATGGAATTATGTTAAGTAACGGTCCCGGAGACCCTGCAGAAAACGTGGAAATAATCAATAACTTGAAAGAAATATGTAAACTGAATATCCCCATCTTCGGCATCTGCTTAGGCCATCAGCTTTTGGCGCTGGCCCACGGCTTCCGCACGGAAAAGCTGAAATACGGCCACCGGGGCGGCAACCAGCCGGTAAAGAATTTAGAGCAGGACAGAGTGTACATCACCAGCCAGAATCACGGCTACGCAGTGGTGTCCGACAGTATCGAACCCGCTGTGGCCAAGGAGCTTTTTGTCAACGTCAACGACAACACCTGCGAGGGCGTTCGGTATCTGGACTGCCCCGCCTTTACCACCCAGTTCCATCCGGAAGCCTGCGGAGGTCCGCTGGATACCATGGGCCTGTTTGACGAATTCTTTACCATGATGGACAAGTCCAAGCAGCTTTCGCTTTTTTGAGAAAGGGAGGAAACCACTATGCCGCTGAATCAAGATATCAAAAAAGTATTGGTGATCGGCTCCGGCCCCATCGTCATCGGGCAGGCCGCCGAATTTGACTATGCCGGCACCCAAGCCTGCCGGGCCCTCAGAGAGGACGGCATCGAGATCGTGCTGGTGAACTCCAACCCCGCCACCATCATGACGGACAAAGCCATGGCGGACAGGATTTACATCGAGCCGCTGACCTTGACCACCGTCAAGCGCATCATCGAAAAAGAGAAGCCCGACAGCATTCTTTCCGGCTTTGGCGGACAGACGGGCTTGACCCTCTCCATGCAGCTTGCGAAAGAAGGTTTTCTGGAAAGCCACGGCGTCCGGCTGCTGGGCGCGTCGCCTGAAACCATCGACAAGGCGGAGGACCGGCAGATTTTTAAGGACACCATGGAAAAGATCGGCCAGCCCTGCATTCCCTCCAAAGTGGTGACCACCGTGGAGGACGCGGCGGCTTTTGCTTCGGAAATCGGCTATCCCGTCATCATCCGCCCCGCCTTTACCTTAGGGGGCTCCGGCGGAGGCATTGTCAACGACCTGCAGGAACTGCGGGAGGTGGCGGCAAACGGCCTGGCTCTGTCGCCCATCACCCAGGTGCTGGTGGAAAAGAGCATTGCCGGCTGGAAGGAAATTGAATTCGAGGTCATGCGGGACCACAAGGGCAACACCATCACCGTCTGCTCCATGGAAAACCTGGACCCCGTGGGCGTGCACACCGGCGATTCCATCGTCATTGCCCCCACGGTGACCCTGTCCGACAAGGAATATCAAATGCTCCGTTCGGCGGCCCTGAAAATTATCGACGAATTGGGGGTCGAGGGCGGCTGCAACTGCCAATTCGCCCTGCATCCCACCTCCTTTGAATACGCGGTCATCGAGGTGAATCCCAGAGTTTCCCGTTCTTCGGCGCTGGCGTCCAAGGCCACCGGCTATCCCATCGCCAAGGTGGCCACGAAGATTGCCATCGGCTACACGCTGGACGAGATCAAAAACGCCGTTACCGGCATTACCTATGCGGCCTTTGAGCCCGCCTTGGACTACGTGGCGGTGAAATTTCCCAAATGGCCCTTTGACAAATTCGTCTACGCCCGCCGGGAACTGGGCACCCAGATGAAGGCCACCGGCGAAGTCATGAGCATCGCCGACACCTTTGAAATGGCGTTGATGAAGGCGGTGCGCGGCGCAGAGCTTTCCGCCGGCCACGGCTACGGACAACTGGACACCCTGAACCTGCCCAAATTCAAGACCGAGACGGATGAGGTGCTGTGGCAGATCGCTTCCCACGCCACGGACGAGCGCATTTTCGCGGTGTACACCTTGTTGAAGCGGGGCGTTTCCATTGAGGAAATACACGAGCGCACCATGATCGACTGCTGGTTCCTGTCCAAACTCAACAATCTGCTGGATTATGAAAAAGAGCTCCAAAAGGGCGTTTTGACCGAGGAGCTGTACACAAGGGGAAAACAGCTCGGCTACTTGGATTCCACCATCGCCCGGCTGTCCCACTGTGACGTGATGTTTGAGCGCCGCCCCACCTTTAAAATGGTGGACACCTGTGCCGGAGAATTTGCCGCCCGCACGCCCTATTTCTACGCTACCTACGACACGCCGGAATCCGGCGGCGAGGACGAGGCCCTGGCGTTCTTAAACGAGAAGGCCCGCAGTGAAGGCGGCAGGAAAGAAACGGTCATCGTGCTGGGTTCCGGCCCCATCCGGATCGGGCAGGGCATCGAGTTCGACTACGCCAGCGTCCACTGCGTCATGTCCCTGCGGAAATTGGGATATGAAGTGGTCATCATCAACAACAACCCGGAAACGGTCTCCACCGACTTTGACACCGGCGACCGGCTGTACTTTGAGCCTCTGTCCCCGGAGGACGTGCTGGACATCATCAACATCGAAAAACCCATCGGCGTGGTGGTTGCCTTCGGCGGGCAGACTTCCATCCGGCTCACCAAAACCTTAGCGGAGCACAACATTCCGATTTTGGGCTCCTCCGCGGACACCATCGATATGGCGGAGGACAGAGAGCGGTTCGACGAGCTGTTGGAGCGTTCCGGCATCAAGCGTCCCAAGGGATACACCATCATGACAGCGGAAGAGGCTTTGGATGCCGCCGAAAAGCTGGGCTATCCTGTGCTGATGCGTCCCTCCTACGTGCTGGGCGGGCAGAACATGATCATCGCCCACAGTGACGAGGACATCATCGAATACATGGAGATCATCCTGTCTCACAAGCAGGACAACCCCGTGCTCATCGACAAGTATCTTTCCGGCATGGAAATCGAAGTGGACGCCATCTGCGACGGCGAGAATATCCTCATTCCCGGTATCATGGAGCACGTGGAGCGCACGGGAATCCACTCCGGCGACAGCATCGCTGTATATCCGGCCTCCGACATTGATGACGACATGAGTGCCAAAATTATCGCCACAACCGAGACCCTCTGCCGGGAACTTCACGGCATCGGGCTCATCAATCTCCAATACATCATTATGGACGGGGAAATTTACGTCATCGAGGTCAACCCCCGGGCCAGCCGCACTGTGCCCTATATCAGCAAGGTGACAGGCGTGCCCATGTGCGATCTTGCCACCCGGGTAAGTCTTGGCGAAAAGCTCACCGACCTGGGTTACGGCACGGGACTTTACAAACCCTCCCCCTATGTGGCGGTGAAAGTGCCGGTGTTCTCCTTTGAAAAGCTCACCGACGTGGACACCCATTTGGGACCGGAAATGAAATCCACCGGCGAGGTGCTGGGCATCGGCAACAATTTGAAAGAAGCTCTCTACAAGGGGCTCATCGCCTCCGGGCACAACATGGAACGGGGCGGCGGAGTATTCCTCACCGTCCGGGATCAGGACAAATCGGAGATCGGCGAGATCGCCAAGAAATTTGCCAAAATGGGCTTTGAGCTCTATGCCACCACCGGCACGGCCTTAGTGCTGGCCAAGGTGGGCCTGTCGGTGAAGATCGTGGACAAGATTCACGAAAGCTCCGTCAACACCATCACCCTGCTGGAAAGCGGCAAGGTGAACTACGTGGTCTCCACCTCCGCCAAGGGCAGAAATCCCGCCAGAGACAGCGTGAAGATCCGGCGGAAAGCAAGTCTTTTGGGCATTCCCTGCCTGACAGCGCTGGACACCGCCAACGCGCTGGCCGATTCCCTCATGAGCCTGTACACTCCGGAAAATACGGAGATCATCGATATCAACGACTTGAAGGAGCAGAAGCAGAAGCTGTACTTCACGAAAATGTCCGCCTGCTCCAACGACTATATCTATATCAACTGCTTTGATCCGAAAAACATGGTGGCTTCTCCGGAATTTTTGTCCATCTACCTTTCCGACCGGAACAACGGCGTGGGCGGCGACGGGGTCATCCAGATTTTCCCCTCCGATCGGGCCGACGCGGAAATGCGGATGTTCAATCTGGACGGCAGCGAGGGGAAAATGTGCGGCAACGGCATTCGCTGTGTGGCGAAGTATCTGTTCGACAATGATATCTCAAAGGGTGAAAAAATCGGCGAGGGGAGATACCTCCTGCGCATCGACACCAAAAGCGGGATCAAGGACTGTATCGTCACCACCAAAAACGGCTTAGTCTCCAAGGTCACGGTGGATATGGGAAAAGCGGAGCTGACTTCGGAAAAGATTCCGGTACGGCTGGATCAGCCCCAAATCGTGGACAAGCCCGTCACCGTGGGGGGCGAGGTGTACCGCATCACCTGCTGTTCCATGGGAAATCCCCACTGCACCGTGTTTGTCAATTCCGTGGACAAGCTG
>JAFLRP010000006.1 GCA_022511515.1 Acutalibacter sp. | reverse complement strand
CAGTTGATCGCCTTGTTCCCCCTGCTTTCCGTGTATGGCTATCAGGCTTACCGCCACTATCACGACGGGCAGAGCCTGTTCATCCACCAGCCCGACCCCAAGTTGTCCACGGCGGAAAATATTCTGCGCATTCTCCGTCCGGACTGCAAATACACGGAGCTGGAGGCAAAGGTGCTGGACATCGCCCTGATCCTCCACGCGGACCACGGCGGCGGCAACAATTCCACCTTCACCACCCACGTGGTGACCTCCTCCGGCACGGACACTTATTCCGCCATCGCGGCGGCGCTGGGCTCGCTGAAGGGCCCCAAGCACGGCGGCGCGAATATCAAGGTGGTAAAAATGTTTGAGGATATCAAAGCGAATGTCAAGGACTGGACGGACGAAGAGGAAATCTCAGCCTACCTGAGAAAACTCTTACATAAGGAAGCTTTCGACAAGGCGGGACTCATCTACGGTATGGGCCACGCGGTGTATTCCATTTCTGACCCGCGAGCGAAAATCATGGCGAAATTCGTGGAGGGGCTGTCTCAGGAAAAAGGCCGTACCGAGGAATGTAAGCTCTATTCCAATGTGGAGCGGTTAGCGGTAAAGCTCATCACGGAAGAGCGGAAAATCTACAAGGGCGTTTCCGCCAACGTGGACTTCTACAGCGGCTTCATCTACAGTATGCTGGACCTGCCCATGGAGCTGTACACCCCCATCTTTGCCATTTCCCGCATTGCCGGCTGGTCCGCCCACCGCATTGAGGAGCTGGTGGGCGGCGGAAAAATCATCCGCCCGGCCTACATGGCCGTGCAGGAGCATCAGGAAATTCCTTCCGGAATTTCCTGAAGGAGTCCCGGAGAAATAACAAAAAATCCCTCCCGAGACAACGTTCGGGAGGGATTTTTTCTATGCAAAAGTTTGCCCTACGGGCAAACTTTCAGGAGTTTCCCGCAGGGAAACCCTTGGGCAACTTCCGCATACAACGGGTGCAGACCGTCATCTTTTTCCTGCCGTTTGGCGTGTCCAGGTGTACGGTATGCAGATTGGGTTTTACCTTTCTGGGCGTTCTCCCGTTGACATACATTCTGTCGTGGGCCACTTTATTTCCGAACACGGTAGTTTTTCCGCAAATTTCACAGCGCATATTTTTTTGGAAGATGGAACACTTGTTTTCCATCTTCTGTCCTCCTCTTTCTTAGGCAAAACAACAGAGGACGCGCTTTTCTTTCAGTATAGGGGGGAACCCCGGTTTCCGCAAGGCACAAGATGATGCAGAAATGAGAAAGCGCCATTTTGAGCGTTATTTTAAAGCAGAACTATCTCCGCGCTGGAAAAATCCGCTCAAACCTGCTATACTGGGACAAAACCGGCAAAACAACAGAGTGCAAAAAGGGGGAGAACAGGATATGACCCGAAACGTACAGCGTGCATAGCAAGGGCTATTGCACAAAACGAAGCCTGGGGAGATATTGCACCATTCCCGTGCGGTATTGCCCTAAATAGTGCAATAGCTTTTGCTCATCCGGAAAAAACATTTTCTCAGGAGGGCAATATGCGCTATGCACGGGGGCAGGACATTTTACCTGCAAATCTTTTAACTCAATTACAGCAATACATCGACGGGGCGTATCTCTACATTCCCCGGAAAAAGGAAAACCGGCTGAATTGGGGCGAACGCACCCACAGCAAAGAGGAAACCGCCGCCCGGAACCGTGCCATCTTTCTGGACGCGGAAGCCGGCGCAGACATTTCCGCTCTGGCGGAAACCTATTTTCTGGCGGAAAAAACGGTACGCAGAATTCTTTCGGAAGAACGAAAGAAGCAAAACGGATAAAACCCTCCCGAAAACCGTGGTTTTCGGGAGGGTTTTTTATGTTGCTCAATAGATTGTGCTTACCAGCCCTGCTCCTTCAGATACTGGCGGCTCAGGGTGATGGCCTCCATGGGGGTGCGGCCGATGGACTGGTCCTGCTCCACCACGACCCACTGGGCACCTGCGTCGACGGACGCCTCCAAAATGGAGGGGAAATGCTGGTCGCCGTGGCCCACGGGGCGGAACTCAAAGGTGCCATGGCTCTCCTGCTCCTCCACCTCGGTGCCGATGAGCTGATACATATTGGCGGGCTTTCCTTCCTTGTGGAAATCCTTCAGATGCACTACCGGCGCGCGGTTCGTGTACTTGCGGACATAGGCGGCGGGGTCTTCCCCGGCCACGTTGACCCAGCAGGTGTCGATTTCCGTCTGCAGCAGGTCGGCGGGAATGGTGTCGTAAATGTAGTCCAGGGCGTAGCGGCCGTCGGGCATCTTCACAAACTCAAAATCGTGGTTGTGATACAACGTCTGAATGCCGTGAGCCTTGCAGGCCTTGCCGATCTCCTCGAACAGCTTCACATTGCCCTCGAATTTGGGAGTGCCGGGACGGTCCTCCTCCATCAGGTAGGGAATGGCGATGTACTTCACGCCGATCTCCACATACTTCTGAATGGTGCCTTCCATGTCCGCCACCAGCTCCTGGAAGGGAACGTGAGCGGAAACGGCAATGAGCCCGGCCTCCTCAATGGCGGCCTTCACTTCACTGGGCTCCAGGCCGTACAGACCGGCAAGCTCCACGCCGTCGTAGCCGATCTCCTTGATTTTTTTCATGGTGCCGCGGAAATCCTTTTCCGCGTCTTCGCGGACAGAATAAACCTGTACCGCAACGGGCAAAGTTTTCATAGAAAATTCCTCCAAACAAAGTGAATTTGTACTTTTATGATATCCCAAAATCACAGAAAGGTCAAGCCCTTGAAAAAGTAGTTGAGCGGTTGAAAAGCCCCCGCTGTCGGTGTATAATGTACGCAGTAAGTCTTGCTTCGCAAGCCTTGGGGCTTCGCCCCTCTTGCGCTGGCGCGCAACTGCGCCATTGAACGCCTCGCAAAAATGAGTCTCGCCTGTCGGCTCGGTCGGCTCACGGCAACGCCCCACCGGGGCGTGCTCGCCCCTTGCAAGCAAGCATTTTTGCTTCGTTGTATCATATAGAATATCAAATGCAAAGCGTAGGAAAAAATATGAAACGAAATTTGCGATTTTATTTTGCGCTGTTCTTTGCCAAGGGGACGGCGCTGGTGCTGAAGCTGATCCGGCGAAAGGGCACGTCCATGCCCGGCTCGTGGGCCATCATTCTCTGCCCTGATTTTCTGGGACGAATGCCCCGCCCGAAAACCGTCATCGGCATTACGGGCACAAACGGCAAAACCACCGTGGCCAACATGGTGGAGGACGTGCTGGCCGATCAGGGGTATGACTTTGTCTGCAACCGCTCCGGCACCAATGTGAACACCGGCGTGGCGTCTTCCCTCATTGCCAACTCCACTTTTTTCGGCAAGCCCAAAAAGGATTTGGCCGTCTTTGAGCTGGACGAGCGCAGCTCTCCTAAAATTTTGCCCTATCTGAAGCCCGATCTTTTGCTCTGCACCAATATTTTCCGGGATTCCTTCAAGCGCAACGCCCACATGGAATTCATCGTGGACATTTTGAATCGCTATATTCCTCAGAGCACCCGGCTGGTCCTCAACGCCGACGACCTGCTCTGCTCGGGGATCGGGGAGAAAAATCCTCGGGTCACCTTCGGCATCGACCGCCTGCCCACGGATAAAACGGAATGCCATAACATCGTCCGGGACGTGACGGTCTGCCCCGTGTGCGGCACCAAGCTGGAATGGGATTTAGTGCGCTATCACCACATTGGCAAGGCCCACTGCCCCGCCTGCGGTTTTCGCTCGCCGGAGGCCGATTACCGTATGACCTCCATGGACGGGGAAGCTCACAAAATGACCGTGCTCTCCGGCGGGGAAGAACACATCTATCCCCTGCCAAACGAGACCACCATCAACGTGTACAATTCCCTTTCCGCCATTGCGCTGCTGTCGGAATTCGGCCTGTCGCCGGAGCAAATTTCCGCTTCCATGGACAAGCTGTCCATCAGCGAGACCCGGTACAGCGAGGAAGAAGTGGGCGGCAAAAAGGTGATTCTCCACTTGGCAAAGGGGCAGAATCCCATCGCCTGCTCCCGGGCCTTTGAGAACATTCGGGACTATCCCGGCAAAAAGGCGGTCATTCTCTTTTTAGACGACTATTTCGACGCCGCCCATACCGTGGAAAACACCGCCTGGCTGTACGACACAGATTTCGAGTTTTTAAACGATGAGAATATCGTGCAAATTATTTGCGCCGGGGCCCGCCATTGGGACGTGACATTGCGCCTCCTGCTGGCGGACATTCCGAAGGAAAAAATCGCCCATCTCCGGGAGAACGAGCAGGCGGCGGCACATCTTTCCATGGAAGAAGCGGATTCGGTGTTTATCCTGTACGACGTGTACACCATCGGGCTAGCCAATCACGTAAAAGAGCAGGTCAAGGAGCTTTTGGGAGGTCAAAAAGCATGAGAATAGAAATTCTTTTCCCGGAATTCTGCAACCTGTTCGGGGACATGAGCAATATGCGGTACCTGAAAAAATGCCTGCCGGATGCGGAATTTATCGAAACGCCCTTTGACGGAGAACCGGTTTTTCTTCGGGAGCCTGTGGACCTTGTCTATCTGGGGCCTATGACGGAGCGCACGCAAGAAAAGGTGATTGAGAAATTCCTGCCCCACCGGGAGAAAATTCAGGCGCTGATTGATAGCGGAAAAGTGTTTTTCTTTACCGGCAATGCGCTGGAAATCCTCGGCAGCTATATCGAAACGGAGGACGGACGCCGTATTGACTGCCTGAACCTGTTCCCGTTCCACGCCAGGCGGGATATGATGCACCGGCACAACAGCACTTTTTTGGGCAGCTTTCAGGACAAGCCCGTCATGGGTTTCAAGTCCCAGTTTACGCTGGCCTACCCCGACGGTGACCTGCCCGGGCTGTTCCCGGTAAAGCGGGGCGTGGGGCTCAACAAAAAATGTAACTTTGAGGGCATTCACAGCCATAATTTTTTCGGCACGTATCTTTTAGGCCCCCTGCTCTTATTGAATCCCGATTTCACCCGTTATCTCCTCTCCTGCATGGGTGCAAACGAAAATTCTCTCGCCTTCCCCGAGGACATGGAGGAAGCGTATGAAGTTCGATTAAAAGATTTTTTGGAGAAGACGTAAAGAAATATCCCCCCGCTGCGCGGGGGGATATCGATTTATTGATGCGTTTAGCACGCGCTGACCCGGCCGGTGTTGGCGTCCAGGGTGACCACCGCGCCGCTCTTCAAAATGGCGGTAGCGTGGTCTGCGCCGGTGATGACCGGCTTATCCATGGCATAGCCGGAGATGGCAGCGTGGGTGTTCTGCCCCTTTTGCTCGGTGATGATGCCCGAGGCCCGGCGGAGATAGTCCACCATGGAATTGTCCGTTTCGGAAACGACCAGAATATCGCCGTCCCGGAAGTTTTTCAAATCTTCCGGCTTCTTCACCACACACAGCCGGGCGGAAACCGATTTGTCCGTCACGCCCTGACCGGTGAGCAGCACATGGCCCACCACGTGGACCTTCATCATGTTGGTGGTGCCGGACACGCCCAGGGGCATGCCGGCGGTGATGACCACCAAATCGCCGCTGTTCACGATACCCGCCTGCTCTGCCGCGTCCACGGCGTGGTCAAACAGCGCGTCCGTATCCTTTTCTTCCGCTATCACCAGCGGGGACACACCCCAGGAAAGATTCAACTGACGGCAGACGTGCTCCTCAATGGTGCAGCCCACAATGGGGTAGGACGGGCGGAACTTGGAAAGCTGCCGGGCCGTGCCGCCGGACTTCGTCACCGTGATGATGGCCTTCGCCCCCAAATCGTGGGCGGTGGTGCAGGTGGCGTGGGAAATGGCGTTGGTCACGTCAAAGGCAATGTCGCTGTTGTCCCGGGAATTGAACCGATGAATGTAGTCGATGCTCTGCTCCGCCTTTTCCGCGATGTGCACCATGGCCTCCAGCGCCTCCACCGGGTACTTGCCTGCGGCGGTCTCGCCGGACAGCATAATGCAACTGGTGCCGTCGTAAATGGCGTTGGCCACGTCGGTGGATTCCGCTCGGGTGGGGCGGGGATTCTTCATCATGGAATCCAGCATTTGGGTGGCGGTGACCACCTGCTTGCCGGCATGGTAGGATTTTTGGATCAACTGCTTCTGGAGCACGGGCAAATCTTCAAACGGAATTTCCACGCCCATGTCCCCTCGAGCCACCATGATGCCGTCCGCCACTCGGAGAATTTCATCGATGTTCTCCACGCCGTCCATGTTTTCAATTTTGGCGATGATATTGATGGTGTGGCAGTGGTATTCTTCCAGAATTTTTCGGATTTCCAGAATATCCTCGGCGGAGCGGGTAAAGGACGCGGCGATGAAATCAAAGCCGTTTTCAATGCCGAAGATGATATCCGCCCGGTCTTTTTCGCTGATAAAGGGCATGGAGATGGTCGTGCCCGGCACGTTGATGCCCTTGTTGTTGGAAACGGTCCCGCCGTTTTTCACCTCGCAGATGATGTCCGTGTCGGAGATATTCCGGGCCACCATTTCCACCAGACCATCATCGATCAGCACTCTTGACCCCACCTGCAGATCCTTGGGCAGGTCCTGATAGGTGATGGAGACGATTTGCTCGTCGCCCTCCACATCTCTGGTAGTCAGGGTAAAGGTATCGCCCTTGTGGAGCTCGATGGGCCCCTTCGCAAAAGATTTGACCCGAATTTCCGGGCCCTTGGTGTCCAAAATGGTGGCGATGGGCAGCCCCAGCTCGGTCCTCAGGCGCACCACCGCTTCCAGCTTCTTGGCAGCGTCCTCATAGGTGCAGTGGGAAAAGTTGAACCGGGCAGCGTTCATG
>JAFLRP010000005.1 GCA_022511515.1 Acutalibacter sp. | reverse complement strand
AGCTGTATGACGCCCACCCCGGTGGAATTCAGGTAGTAATAGTATTCGTACATTTCGGGGTGGGCGTCATACAGCTCCATCACCGAACGGAGCTGCCCGTCGTTGGGGTAGTCGGTAAAATCGATGGAAACCGGAGCCGCTTCGTACCGCTCCTGCATCAGATCAATATCCGACTGCCACGCATCCGAATTTCGCTGGATATCCTCCTCGGAATACCCATCCTCCCGCATCATGGCCTCTGCATTCTCCATGGACTGTCGGGCGTAGGCGATAGCCTGTTCAATATCCGCCTTTGTCTCCACGCGCAGCGCAGCGCCGTCATACAACTGGGTATCCCCCAACAGCTCTTTGCGGACCTTGTCGAGTAAATCCTGATCGATCTTCTTCTGCTTCACCCGGTACACGCTGAGCTGGTCCACCTGAGGCACGTCCACCTTGGCGTTGACATTCACCGTCACGCCTAAACTTTTATCTTCGATCGTGGTCTGATACGTCTCAAAGTGTTCCGCCACTTCATCCACGATGTCGGCAGCCCCCACCTTGGAGGAATCATCCTGCTGTGCCTTGCTGATCAGGTTGTCCATGTCCTTGTGAACCACGATAGAGCCCTTGGGGTTTTCCTGACACCCGGCAAGGGAAAGCAGCATCGCGGCGCACAGTCCCGCGGCCAACCATCTCTTCCATCCAGACAAATACCCATTCATAGTACGATCTCCTTTTCCATGTTTTCCAGTATAGCATACCGGAATTTCCGTCATCAAGTATTCATCAAAACGTAAACAAAATGTAAAAATGCTATCCCGAGGCCGCATTGACATGGGTGGAAATCTGTGATATATAAAAATCATACTATTAAAAATCATTCAGGAGGGCTCACAGTGAAGCGTTCCTCTCTCATGGTCAATATCGGGTTTCTGCTGGTCATCGCCGCCGTCCTTTTCGGTGGACTGGGAAAAACGGTGTTCCGTCCGAAAGAAGTCAACCTCTATGAAAACCGGCCTGCCCATCAGATCGGTGAACTTTCCCTGTCCGCCTTTGCAGACGGCAGCTTTCAGGCCTCCATGGAGGACGCCCTTTCCGACCAACTTCCCCTCGCCCAGACCATGAAGAAGGGCTATAACGATTGGAACACCCAATTCGTGCTGAGCACGCTCTCCGACTTCATGAAATCCCACCCGGACCGATATATCGTGTTCTTCGATATGCTCACCTTCGGGGGAGAAAATATCGTTTACCGCCCCCGCAATCTCGCCGACGTTTCCGGTTTTATCGACGCCCGGGTGGACAACATGAATACCCTGATGGCGCAAAATCCCAATGTGGAGTATTTTACCTACTTCATCGAAAAGGATACCGATCTCAATTTTGAAACCGGAGAAAAGATCGGGGCTTATGAATACGTTCTGGACCGGCTGGAAATGGACAAGTCCCACATTGCCCGCTTTGAAATCAACGATTTTGAGACTTTCCGGGAATATTTTTACCGGACCGACCACCACTGGAATTACAAGGGCTCTTATCAGGGCTACCGGGAGGTGGCGGAACTGCTGGGCGTGGACGAGCTGCTCACACCGGCGGAGGAAATCGACACCGGGTACATTCTCAGCGGTTCAAAAAGCGCGGCCATCGGCGGCGCGAAATACTTCAAAGAACCGTTTTCCGCCTATCGCTTTGATTTCCCCGCCATGGACATCACCATTGACGGCGAGCCCGCCGAGGACTACGGCAATCAGGACGCCTATTTTGCCGAGAGCCCCGAGGGGGTCGCCTACGGTCTGTTTTACGGCAGCGACTGCGCCGAGATCGTATTCGACACCCATCAGGCCGACAAGCGGAATATTCTCATTTTGGGAGAGTCCTTTGACAACGCCATTTTAAAGCTGCTGGCGCCCGGCTTTCACAAGCTGTATTCCGTGGATCTCCGGGCCAATGAGGACTTTGTTTTTTCCAACTATCTCCGGGAGCACGAAATCGACACGGTGCTCTTTATCGGCAATCTTGATTACTTCGTTTCCGAAGACTTCCTGATGGAGGAATAAGCCGTGGTATTCAGCAGTCTGGTTTTCTTATTTGCCTTTCTCCCATTGGCGATCACAAGCTATTACCTTTTCCGGAACAGGACGTACCGCAATGCCGTCCTGCTGGTGTTTTCCCTGCTCTTTTATTCCTGGGGCGAGCCCAGATTCATCGTGCTGATCCTGCTGGCGTCTCTGGCGGCATACCTGGGCGGGCTGCTTTTGGATCATTTCGCGCGTCGTCAAAAACCGGGACTGAAAAAACTGATTTTTGTCGTTACGGTGGTGCTGCTCACCTCCAATCTGCTGGTATTTAAGTACCTGAACTTTTTCTCCGACAACTTGAATTTGCTGTTCCCCGGCGCGCTGAGCCTTCCCCGGCTGGTGCTGCCCATCGGGATCAGCTTTTACACCTTTCAGATCCTCTCTTATGTCATCGATTTGTATCGGGGCGAGATCAAGGTGCAGAAAAACTATTTTTATCTGACCCTGTACGTCAGCTTTTTCCCCCAACTGATCGCCGGTCCCATCGTCCGGTATCAGACCATCGAGGACGAGATTCTCCATCGGCAGGAAAGCTTTGAGGGCGTGGTAAAGGGCGTCAAGCGGTTTTTGACGGGCCTTGCCAAGAAAGTGCTGATCGCCAACAACACGGCGCTGATTGCCGAAATCATTTACAAGGGTGACCCCGCCGTCTACGGCACGCTGTTTTACTGGGTCGCCGCCCTTTCTTATGCGCTGCAGATCTATTTCGATTTTTCCGGCTACAGCGATATGGCCATCGGCCTTGGTCAGATGTTCGGCTTCCACTTTCTGGAGAACTTCAACTATCCCTACACAGCGCTGTCCGTCACGGATTTCTGGCGGCGGTGGCACATTTCTCTCTCCACCTGGTTTCGGGATTATATCTACATTCCGCTGGGCGGAAACCGGGTGAAAAGATCCCGGTGGATCTTCAACCTGCTGGTGGTGTGGGCGCTGACCGGCTTCTGGCACGGCGCGCAATGGAATTTCCTGCTGTGGGGTCTGTATTACGGCGTGATTTTGCTGCTGGAAAAGCTGGTTTTGGACAAATTCCTGCAAAAGCTGCCCAAGCTCCTGCGCTGGTGTTACGCCATGTTCGTCGTGCTGATCGGCTGGGTGATCTTCAACCTGACCGACCCCGGGCAGATGGGCTATGCCCTCAAAATGATGTTCAGCTTCACCCCCACGCAATTCCCCGAACTGCTGATGGCGGACACTTCCCTCGTCAAGGGATTGTTGTATCTCCCGCTGGGGCTGGTGTTCTCCTTTCCGATTTTCCGGCGGCTCAAAGCGCCCGAAAGCACCTTGGGGCTGGCACTGGAGAACGCCGTGTATCTGGGGATTCTGGCGGCATGTATCGTGTTCATCGTCAGCGCGACATACAATCCCTTCATTTATTTCCGATTCTGACAGAGTTTTCCTCCGGCTTTTTCTTTGGGAGACGAGCCTGCCGCCGGGGAAATGGGGTTGCTTTTCGGGGATACTGTATGCTATGATAGAAACGACATGATTTTGGGAGAATTTTCCTTTGACGGAAAGGAGGGGACATTCATGCATCTGCACGCGACTCAATATTTGGAGGATTCCTGCGCCCGCGTGCCGGACAAGACGGCCTGGGCGGACAAGAATACGGCGGTGGATTACCGCAGGGCAAAGCAGCTCACAGACGGTATTGCCTCGTTCGTGTTGTCTGTGACGGGCGGCGCAGGCAAAAAGCCGGTATTCGTGTGCATCGACCGCAGCGTGGAAAGCGTAGCGCTGCTGTTGGGCGTGGCGAGAAGCGGCAATTTTTTTGTACCCATCGACGCCGCACAGCCCCTGTCAAGGCTCACCCAAATGCGGCAGGTGGTCTCCCCCGTTCTGTTATTGTACACGTCCGGCTGCAAAGCGCCCCCCTTTGAGGACCTGCCCCATGCTTCTTACGGGGAAGCCGCCGCGTTCCCGGCAGACGAAAGGCTCCTTCTGGAAGCCGATCGGGTCGCGCTGGATTCCGACCCGATTTACTGCATCTGCACCTCCGGCTCCACCGGCACGCCCAAAGCGGTGGTAAAATCCCATCGCTGCGTGATGGCCATGACGGAGCGGTTTTCCGAGGAATTTCATTTGGACGGCTCGCTGATCGCGGGCAATCAGGCGCCCTTCGATTTTGACGTATCCTATAAGGACATTTTTCTGACCCTCCGGAACGGCGGCACTTTGCAGATTCTGGAAAAGATGCTGTTCTCGTTCCCCCTGAAACTCATTGAGCGGCTGAACGAGCGAAACGTCAACACTCTTTTGTGGTCCGTGTCCGCCATCAAGATCGTCAGCGCCCTGAAAACCTTTGAAAAAATCAAGCCCTTGACGATAGAACGGGTCATGTTCTCCGGGGAGATCATGCCGCCAAAAGTCCTACGGGACTGGCAGGAGCAGTTGCCGGGCGCCGAATTTGTCAATCTGTACGGACCCACGGAAGTGGCCTATAACTGTGCCTATCATCGGGTAGACCGCAGTTATGACGATGACGAGCGGGTGCCCATCGGCCGTCCCTTCCCCAATAATCATATTTTTTTACTGCAGGACGGGAAAGAGATCACAGAACCGGGCGTGACCGGAGAACTGTGCGTGACCGGCGAGTGCCTTGCCATGGGTTACTATAACGATCCCGAACAGACGGAAATGGTGTTCTGCCAAAATCCCCTCCAGAACCGTTATCCTCAGCGCGTCTATAAAACCGGCGACCTGGCTTCCTTCGACGAGGCCGGACGGCTCATCTTCCACGGGCGGGCGGATTTTCAGGTCAAACACATGGGCCGGCGGGTAGAGCTTGCAGAGGTGGAAGCGGCGGCGCTGGCGGTGAGCGGTCTTTCCTTTGTCTGCTGCCTGTTCATGGAAGAAACCGATACGCTCTGCCTTGTCTATGAAGCGCCCGAGCCTTTTGACACGGAGCTGACAAAGGCCCTGCGGGAGCGTTTGCCCGCGTACATGGTGCCGGGAAAATATATCTGCCTGCCGAAAATGCCCCAGAACCGCACAGGAAAAATCGACCGGGCAGGCCTAAAGAGGATGTATCTCGATGCGGAAGCTTGAGCATGATAATACCGCCGTAAACTTGGCGCGCGCCTATGCAAAGGGCGGCTACAGCAACTGTGACGGCTTTTTGTTGTCTCTGAACGCCGGACTGCCGGACTTTCCCGTGCTCTGGGAAGAACGTCCCGGAGAGGGACTTCTTTTCCTGCAGGAGCACCCCCGGTTTTACGATTTCCTTGTTGTGGGGAATTTTCAAAGCCCCCTCGCGCTGCCGCTCATGGACAAGCCCGTGCTCTTCACCCATGTGCGGGGACAAATGCCGAGGCTCAGCGGCTTTACCCATTTCCGAAACGCCTGCCGCATGGAGCTGCGGGACTGCTCTTTCCGTGACGCGATCGAATCCGCCGCTCCGGGAGACGAAGATGAAATTCTTGCTCTCCTGACGGCTTCCCTGCCGGCGGCAGACCTGCCCGATACGATCGACGTGAAAAACTTTTCCTGCATTCGCAGAGACGGGAAAATCGTGGCCTGCGCAAGCGGGGAAGTGACGGGCAAGGGCTGTGTGCTGGCCCACGTTGCCGTTGCGGAAAGCATGCGGCGGCAGGGGTTGGGCTATACGCTGGCGCAGGGCGCCCTTGCGGCGGCAAGAAAAAAAGGCGCAGAGTATTTTACTCTGTGGGTAGACGAGGCGAATCTCGCGGCGGTACGTCTTTACGAGCGCTGCGGTTTCCATAAAACAAACCGTACCACGGAACAGTGGATCAAACAATGAGGAGTGTATTTTTTATGGAACAAGTTCTGCAAATTTTGTCCGCCGTCCGTCCCGACGTGGATTTTGAGACGGAAACTGCTCTGATCGACGACGGAGTCCTGGATTCCTTCGACATCGTGGCCATCGTAGGCGACCTGAACGACGCCTTCGGCATTGAGATCACGGTGGAGGAGCTGGAGCCGGAGAATTTCAATTCGGCTGAGGCCATCTACGCTCTGGTCCAAAAGCTGTTGGAAGAGTAAGCGCAATGACGTTCGTATCCTTTTCCTTTTTCGTCTTTGTCGCCGTCTCTCTGCTGGTCTATTTTCTGATGCCTCAAAGATACCGCTGGATAGTACTTCTGGCGGTATCTCTGTTGTTCTATGTCTTGGTGTCGGGAGCGCTCCTGCTGTATCTGCTCTTTACCGCCGCCTCCACCTATGCCGTGGCGCTGCAGATGGGAAAAATCAACGGAGAGGGCGCGGCCCTGCTCAGTCAGGCGGAGAAGGACGAAAAGAAAGCCATTCGGGCGCTGACCACCAAGCGGAAGCGGCGCTGGCTCGCGGCTGTAGCTGTGGCTAATTTCGGCTTACTTGCCGTCTTCAAATACCAAGGGGTGCTTTCCTCCGGGATTTCTCTCATCGGAAAGCGCTTCGGCATTGCTGTGCCCGATTTCGGGGGCTCCCTTTTGCTGCCTCTGGGCGTCTCCTTTTACACCTTCCAGAGCATGGGATACGTGATCGACGCCTATCGCGGGAAGGTCACGGCGGAGCGCAATTTCTTAAAACACTTACTGTTTGTCTCGTTTTTCCCCCAGATCGTGCAGGGCCCCATCGGCCGGTACGACGAGCTGGCGGAACAGCTCTACGCGGGAAACGGCTTTGACTATCAGCGCGTCAAATTCGGCGCGCAGCTAGCCGCCTGGGGCGTGTTCAAAAAACTGGTCATCGCGGACCGTGCCGCCATTCTGGTGAACACGGTCTTTGGGGGCTATCCCGATTTTACCGGGCGTTCTCTTTGG
>JAFLRP010000156.1 GCA_022511515.1 Acutalibacter sp. | reverse complement strand
CGGCGTACCCCTTTGCCATCTATGCGGACGGCGTGATGGTCGGCTTTGTCATGCTGGGGTATTACGAGCGGAAAAATCAGTACACCCTGTGGAAATTCCTGATCGATGAACGCTATCAAAACAGGGGCTACGGCAGAGAAGCGCTGGGGCTGGCCGTTCAATTTTTGGTTGAGCGTTTCCATGTGAGGGAAGTGTACACGGCTTACATATCGTCGAACTCTGTTGCCAGAGACCTGTACGCTTCCTTTGGATTTCGTGAAACCGGCGAGGTGGAAGAAAATCAGGTGGAAATGAGATATGTGTTGGACGGGGGCATTTGCAATGAAAAATAAGCGCAAAATGTGGGCGCTGATGATAGGCGGAATATTGATCGTGGTCCTTGCAGTCATCTTGCGTTTTACACTGGCGAAACCGACCGAAAGGGAACCGGAAAGGCCCAGCGTTTCACACGCGGCCGCCGCGACCATGGAGTTTGCCGGGGGCACGGGCTACAAGCTGATCACCAGTGAAATCGGAACGCTGAGAACCTTTGATTCCCTTCTGTTGCAGCCCTCGGAGGAAGAATTCAGCGGGGAGTGGGTCTATCGGCTCGTTTTCAATCCCAAAGCTGCGGTGTTGAACGGCGAGGAGATTGTGGTGCTGTTCGGCGAAAAGAACCTTTCGATCAACGGACAGACATACACCGGCGAGGACGGCGTAGATTATGCCGATATCTTAGACTGGGCAGCCGGGAAATACAAGTATTTGGATTATGAGTTGATCCCATACATTTCAGGCGACGGAAGGGACTTGGAGGAAAATCAATGATCAAACAGGACTATATCGAATTGTTTCAGTCTTTACATCCGGGATTTTTTGAAAAGGACGGTATTCGAGATATGCCGGAGGAATACGTCTTTGACGAGATGATTTTGCCGCTCGGCGAGTTCGATCCCCGTAAATATGGGAAGTGGCTGGGGGACAACATCTCCTTTGGCTTTTTCGAGGACAACCTGAAAGACCTGCAAGCGGCTGTGGAAAAAGTGGACGAGGATTGGCCCCAGTATTTCAAGGAAACCACAAGAGTGTACTGCGGCTATCTCGACGGGAAAATCGCCAGCTTCTGCACGGTGGATGATCTGGGTCTGCACAGCGCAGGCGGACAGGTGATAAAGGTCGGCGGTCCGGGCTGCGTGGGAACACTTCCTGAGTATCGTGACAAAGGCATCGGTCTGACCATGGTCAAGCGAGTGACCCAAATCCTGAAGGACGAAGGGTTTGACTACAGCTATATTCACTATACTTATGTGGCAGATTGGTACAAAAAACTGGGGTACAAGACCGTTCTCCAATGGAACAGAAACGGGGTGTTGTAAGATGTATTATCACGCTTCGCCCGTAGGGGGCATCAAAATACTGGAGCCGCATATCTCCAATCATAACGAACCGCTGATCTACTTTTCCAAAAAGCGGGAAAATGTACTGGTGTACCTGAGCAACGCGGTGGAGAAATATTGCAAGGAAACCGGCTTTGTCCATTCCGGGAAATGGACAAAGTGGGGGCCTTACGGCTTCAACAAAGACGGTGTCCAGCGCATTGAGGAATATTATCCCAACGCTTTGAAAGATACCTATCAGGGGGTGTCGGGATACATCTACTCTGCAGAGGAGATAGAAGCCGCCGATTTTTCCTTGGAGATTCCGGATACCGCCGTTTCCCGGGAGCCGACTTTGGTCACCCATTGTGAATTTGTTCCCGACGCCTATGAAGCGATTTTGGAAGCGGAACGGGCAGGGCTGATCACGATCCTGCGGTATGAGGAGAACAGCCAAGCGCAGTTAGAGTGGATTCAAAGGACCGTGCCGAAGGAATATGAAAACGCGGTGAACCAGCCGGAATACCGTCACTTTTTGGAGGGGAAATTTCCCTTTGTCAAGCGGTGATTCTGAAGGGGGAGAGTCTTTTGCCTGAAATTGTGTTTATCGAAGGCGTATCCGGTGTGGGGAAATCCACCATGGTAAAGATGCTGGCGGAGGACCTGCGGGAGCGGGGCTATTCCGTCCGGGATTACGTGGAGTTCGACTACACGAACCCCATCGATTTTTACTGCACCGCCTATCTTTTGCCGGAAGAATATGAGAAGCTCTGCAGAGACTATCCCTTGGCTGTTGATACTATCCGGGCAAATACGACTCCTGCCGGAAAAGCGAAATTGGTGCGGTATTTTGATGAGGATATGCCTCTGTTTGAAGAGCCCTTGCTGTCCGAATTAACCCTTCACGAATTCTGTTATAAGCCTAAGCAGTTGGTGCTGCTGGAAGAGTATTCCGCCGCCTATCGGGAGGTTTGGCGGCAGTGGGTTTCCACATTGGACGAAAGCTGTGATTTCTTTCTTTTTGACGGTTCTCTGCTGCACCACCCCGTCAACGACATGATGCGGAACTATGGGGTTGATGGGGAAGGGGCAGTTCCCCACATCACGGCGTTGCTGGATTCTTTAGGCGATATCAAACGGCACATTTTCTACATCAAGACCGATCATATCCGGAAACAACTGGAAAAGGCCCACCGCGACCGCGGTCAGAACGTGCCCACGGAGGAACAATTTCGTTTTTGGGAAAGCCGATATGAAAACGACAGGACCGTTTTGCGCGGCCTTTCGGAGGAATACAAAATATTTGACATTTCTGCCGGTAATTGGGAAACCGTCAGAAAGGAAATCCTGAATCGCCTGACTTGAAAAGCAGGCGATTTTGTGCTATCATATACCTATCTATATCGACAATAACATTCATTTGCGAGGAATTGGGAAATGATAGAGGTATTGCGGAAATCCGCAGCGGCGGGATTTGCCATCAGTATCGGCGCTACGGTCTATTTGGTCAGTGAAAACAAGGTGGCGGGAGCACTGCTGTTTTCTGTGGGACTCTTTGTGATCTGCTCCTTTGGTTTGAACCTCTTTACCGGGAAAATCGGCTATGTGCTGGACAACAAAAATCATCCCAACTGCCTTGTGATCTGGCTGGGCAATCTGCTGGGCTGCATCGTTGGCTCCGGGCTGATCCGCTTGGCAAAGCCCGCCCTGCACACTGCCGCCGCTGAGATGCTGTCGGCAAAGCTCTCACTGGACTGGCCTTCCGTGCTGATTCTCGGTTTCTTCTGCGGGATACTCATGTATGCCGCAGTGGAAAATTACCGTGCCAATGCCCATGGTTTTGGAAAGGTAATCGGGCTTTTCCTCTGCGTGTCAGTGTTCATTCTATGCGGCTTTGAACACAGCATTGCGGATATGTGCTATTGCGTGTTCGGGATATCCTCTGTGGGGGAACTGCCCCAAATCATGCTGTTTTTACTGATGGTCTCCGCCGCCAACAGCGTGGGGGCTATTGCGGCCCGCTTGGCGGCTAAAAGCAAGGACAATAAATGAATCTGTAGTTTGAGAAAGGTGATGCGCTATGGCAAGAGAAACCTTACTGCACAATGCCGGGGAAGATACCATCCATGACAATATCATTCGGGCGGAGACGCCGGCGGACAAGCGGAAAAACTGGTGGTATTACCACAAGGGACACTTGATTGCGGCTCTGCTTCTTTGCGCTGTGGTTGTCAGTCTGCTGCATTCGATTTTGGGCAAGACAAAGCCGGATTACACCGTGGCGCTCATGACTTCCTACACCATGCCGGAAAACGGACGGCAGGAACTGGAGCGGGTTTTGGAGCAATATGCCGATGACCGAAACGGCGACGGTCAAGTGGTGGTGGATGTCATTTGCTACGTGTTTTCCACTACGATGCCGTCCACTTCCGATGCTTTTCAGCAGCAGCAGGCGGCAATAGCACGGTTTGCCGCGGATATTATCTCAAATGAAAGCATGATTTACATTCACAATGCGGAAGCCTTTGAATATGTAAAGGCGGACCTCAGCGGCTTTTTCCAATACGCAGACGGCTCCGTTATGCCGAGCGACGCTGTCGATTATGAAAACGCCATGCTTCCCTGGGATGAGTTTCAAGCGATTTCCGGTTTTGTGCCGGTGACAAGCGAGACCGACGCTTTCGGCAGTGAAGCTCTGCAGCAGCTTTATCATGAGCTTCGCTTTTCTTTCCGGCAGGCGGAAGGCACTTCCATTGAGAAGAACGAAAAAGATATGGCATATTATCAGGACAGTCTCGTTTTTTACCAGCGGCTTTTGACCGGTGAAAAGCCCGTTTCCGGGGAATAGGAGCCGCTGAAATTATCAGCAAAAACAGGAGGAATGACCATATGGCAATGACAATGACCCAAAAGATTTTGGCGGCTCACGCCGGGTTGGATTTTGTAGAAGCCGGACAGCTTATCGAGACCGATTTGGATCTGGTACTGGGCAACGACATCACGTCTCCGGTGGCCATTAACGAGTTTGAGCGGGCCGGCGCAACCTCAGTGTTCGACCCCACGAAAATAGCGCTGGTACTGGATCACTTTGTACCCAATAAGGACATCAAGGCGGCGCAGCAGTGCAAGCAGACGAGGCAGTTTGCCAACAAGTACGACATTGTCAATTTCTTTGACGTAGGGGAAATGGGCATAGAACATGCCTTGTTGCCGGAGAAGGGGCTGGTCAGCCCGGGCGATTGCGTTATCGGCGCAGATTCCCACACCTGTACATACGGCGCCTTGGGCGCATTCTCCACCGGTGTGGGTTCCACCGATATGGCGGCAGGACTCATGTCCGGTAAAGCATGGTTTAAGGTTCCTTCTGCGATCAAAGTGGTTCTGAAAAACAAGCTTACCGGCTTTGCCAGCGGCAAGGATGTGATTCTCCATTTGATTGGGGAAATCGGTGTGGACGGCGCACTGTATCAATCTCTGGAATTCACCGGAGAAGGATGTTCCACACTCTCCATGGACGAGCGCTTTACTATCGCCAATATGGCCATCGAGGCCGGGGCAAAGAACGGCATTTTCCCGGTAGATGAGAAAACTCTGGAATACTGCAAGGACCGCTATCAGGGAAATATTGCGGTGTATGAGGCCGACCCCGACGCGAAATACACCCGCGTGGTAGAGATCGATCTCGCCGCCCTGCGTCCCACCGTTTCCATGCCCCACCTCCCGGAGAATACCAAGACCATCGATGAGGTAAGCGACGTAAAAATCGATCAGAGCGTCATCGGCTCCTGTACCAACGGCAGGATCGAGGATATGCGCGCCGCCGCCGCTATTTTGAAGGGCAAAAAGGTGGCAAAGGGCGTGCGCTGCATTGTTATTCCCGCCACCCAGAATGTGTATCTCCAATGTATCCGGGAAGGATTGGCGGAGATCTTTATCGAAGCCGGCGCTGTGTTCAGCACGCCCACCTGCGGTCCGTGTCTCGGCGGGTATATGGGTATTTTGGCGGAGGGGGAGAGAGCTGTTTCCACCACTAACCGCAATTTTGTGGGGCGCATGGGGCATCCCGAGTCCGAGGTGGTTTTGGCCTCTCCGGCCGTTGCCGCCGCCAGCGCCATTACGGGATACTTGACCGACCCGGCAAAGCTTTGAGTGTGAAAGGAGCATAACATATGAACGCAAAAGGAACTGTCCACAAATACGGGGACGATGTGAACACCGACGTGATCATCCCTGCCCGTTATCTGAACACCGCCACTCACAGCGAGCTTGCCGCTCACTGCATGGAGGACATTGATAAGGATTTTGTGAAGAACGTAAAGCCCGGAGATATTGTGGTGGCCCTGAAAAATTTCGGCTGCGGATCTTCCAGAGAGCATGCTCCCATCGCGCTGAAAGCTTCCGGTGTCTCCTGTGTCATCGCCTCCACCTTTGCCCGCATTTTCTATCGGAATTCCATCAATATCGGCCTGCCGATTTTGGAATGTCCCGAGGCGGCGGAAGGAATCGCGTCAGGGGACACGGTTTCCGTGGATTTTGATTCCGGTGTCATCACCGACGAAACTACCGGAAAAACCTATCAGGCCCATCCGTTCCCACCCTTTATCAAAAATATCATTTCCAGCGGAGGTCTGCTGGAATCCCTTGCAAAAAAGTAAGGAATCTGTCCTCCGGCAATTTGTCGGAGGACTTTTTTTGCATGAAGCCGGCGAGTACAGATCGTACGTGCAAAAACTGCGGTCGGGTCGACCATTTCCCTTCATACGTGCAAAAGCTGCGGTCGGGTCGATCATTTCTTTCTTGTGAAAACTCGCTTCACGGCCAAAAAAGGGGATTGCAATTTGCGGGTTCTCTCTGTATAATATAACCAAATACAATTCAGGGTTTGGTAATTTTTTTGCCAACCCGATACGAAGGAGTGCTTTACTTATGAAATTGGGCGTACTTTCCAATGTGATCGGCGAAACTCCCCTGAAGGAGGCGCTGGCTTATTTTAAGTCTCTGGGCGCCCAGATGGTGGAGATCGGCTGCGGCGGCTATCCCGGAAAGGATCACTGTGACCCCACCGTGCTGCTGCACGACGAAGCCAAGTTCCAGGAGTTTGTGAACACGATCAAAGAATCCGGGTTGGAGATCAGTGCTTTGAGCTGTCATGCCAACCCCATTCATCCCAACAAGGAGATCGCCAAGCAGTTTGATGACGATCTGCACGACGCCGTTCTCATGGCGGAAAAGCTGGGTATCCATCAGATCAATACCTTCTCCGGCTGTCCCGGCGACTGCCCCGAAGCCAAGAATCCCAACTGGGTGGTCTGCGCTTGGCCCGGCGAGTATCTGGAAGTCCTGGAGTGGCAGTGGAACGAGGTTTTGATCCCTTATTGGAAGAACTTCGTGGAATTTGCAAAGGCACATGGCGTGAACAAGATCGCCTTTGAGATGCATCAGGGCTTCTGCGTGCACAATACCCGCACTCTGCTGAAGCTCCGTGAGGCTGTCGGTCCTGAAATCGGCGCGAATCTGGATCCCAGCCATCTGTTCTGGCAGGGCATGGATCCCCTGAAGGTCATCCGTGAGTTGGGCGGCGAGGCCATTTTCCATGTTCATGCAAAGGACGCCAAGATCGATCCTACCAACGCCGCCATCAACGGCACGCTGGATACGATCCCCTATACCGACGAGATTAACCGTTCCTGGATTTTCCGCAGCATCGGCTACGGCCATGACGAGCTGTTCTGGAAGGATTTCGTCAGCCAGCTTCGCCTGGTGGGCTACGACTATGTACTGTCCATCGAGCATGAGGACAGCCTGATGAGCAAGAACGAGGGTCTGGTCAAGGCTTGCGATGTTCTGAACCGTGCCATCACCTTTGAGGACAAGATGACCACGGTCCGTTGGGCCTAAGCATCAAAATGCACATAAAGGTACGGGGGCGTTCCTTTCGGAGCGCTCCCGATATTTTTTACAGGGATACAGAAAACGCCCGGGAAGCTGAATGCTTCCCGGGCGTTGCTAGTTGTTTGCTTTATTTCATTTTATCCAGCCGCATCAGGATCGACGCCATCTGTGCGCGGTTGGCCTTGCCCAGAGGAACAAGTCCCGTACCGGTACCGGAAATCAGCCCGTGGCCTACGGCCCACTTGATGGCCGGTTCTGCCCAGTCGCTGGTGCGTCCGGCATCGGGGAATTTGGAGAGATCGCCGTTTTCCTTCATGTCGATCTCACCGGCCCACACGGCGTAATTGTGCAGGAACTTGGCGAACTGCTCGCGGGTCACCGGATCGTTGGGGGCAAACTTACCGTTGCCGTGACCGGCGGCGATCCCGTTTGCCGCTGCCCAATTGACGGCCTTTGCATACCATTCCTTGCTGGGTACGTCCGTAAATTTGGAACCTGCCGGCACAGCGGGCTTTCCGGCCATATTGTACAATACCTGTACCACTTCCGCACGGGTGGAGACCTTTTCCGGCTTGAATCCGTTGCCGTCGCCGACCATCAGACCGTGGGCAGCCACATATTGTACCGCCTCATAATACCATTCGGTCTTCGGCACGTCCGGGAAATCCGGAACGGGCAGCAGCTCAGGCTCATCGGGCTCCTCAGGCCCTTCGGATTCTCCGGGATCGGGCTGTTGAGCAGGAGGAGTGGAAGGTTCAGTGGATGGGGAAGTAGTAGGCTTTGCCGTCGGATCGGTGGTCGGAGACGTGGTAGGCTCCGTTGTAGGATCGGTGGTCGGAGACGTGGTAGGTTCTGTTGTGGGATCGGTGGTCGGAGAAGTTGTGGGCTCCGTTGTAGGATCGGTGGTCGGAGAAGTTGTGGGCTCCGTTGTAGGATCGGTGGTCGGAGAAGTTGTAGGTTCTGTTGTGGGATCGGTGGTCGGAGAAGTTGTAGGTTCTGTTGTGGGATCGGTAGACGGAGACGTAGTGGGCTCCGTTGTCGGATCGGTGGTCGGAGACGTGGTAGGCTCCGTTGTCGGATCGGTGGTCGGAGATGTTGTGGGTTCGGTCGACGGCTCCGTGCTGGGTTCAGTGGAAGGTGTGGGAGTCGGAGTGGGAGTAGCGGTGGGGGAGGGGGTCGGAGTAGGCGCTTCAGTGGATTCCACAGTCACTGTGCCGCTGAAAGAAACGTAATTCTTGCTGTCGTTGGGCATAAAGGTCCAAGCATATTCCGCGGAGGGATTGCTCAGCGTGGCGGAGGGGTCCTGCCAACTGAGAGAACCGGAAACAGCCGTGCGGCTGTAGGGATTCGTGAATGTGCCGGTGAGGGAAACCGTGTTCAGCGTGCTGCCGAGCAGGCCTTTCCCGACGGTAATGCTGTCCGGCTGGGGTGTAGTTTTCGTGACGATCACATTGCCCTCGACGGAATCGATGGAGTAGTTGCTGCCGGAATTTGTGGCACTGATCGCATACTCGCCCACATTGGCGGCTGCTGCGGCGCCTTCGCTGCTCAGGACCGCCCGGACATCTGCAGCGGTGTCAAAGCCAAACAGTTTTTCGGAAACTCTGTAGGTCACACTGCTGAAGGCAGCATTTTCTTCGTCAGAGGAGCGCTTGGCATTCAGCTCCACTGTCTGTCCGTAGAACTTGGTAACAGAATCGGCCTGCAGCGTGACGGGGAACTGGAAGATGTCCGCAGTAGTGAAGTCCACTTTATCAGCGGAGAACTTGTAATTTCCGGCATCCTCACCCACCAGCGTATTTTCATTGGCATACACGGTAATGGTAACGGTCTTGTTTCTGCCCACATTGGGATCGTCAAACCAGGCGGAAACAACGCTGGGATCATTCAGATTGATGTTGACGTCTTCACCGGCCACACGGTTCGTGATCTGGAAATAGAGGTAACCGTCGTCGGTTTCATGGCGCTTGATACAGTCAGTAGCATCTGCGCTGCCGTTGTAAAGACGACTGTAGACAACGTCATCCTTGGCGATCCGCAATGCGATCTCCCGGGGCAGAATGGTCAACAACGCGCCTGCCGTGTCGGAGGCATAGTCGTCCTTGGAATCCACGGTAGCTTGCACTTCGTAGACGCCGACTGACGAGGGAGGGGTCTCTGTCCACTGCTCATCACCAGCGCCCTGTTCCCGGTATTTTACGGTGATAGTTTCCTCGATAATATCGGAATCAAATTCCAAGCCGTGACGGTCACCGTCGTACACAACGGTGGTCTTTGACCCATCCGTCAAACGGAGATTGGGATTGTCAAGGTTAGACACCGTGATCACGGCAGTTCCGGAGACCGGAATATAATTCTTGTCGTCAGTGGGAGTAAAGGTGTAATTTCTTTCAATATTTCCGGCAGTTTCAGGCACTTGGTCCTCGCCGTCCCAGGCAAATGTACCATCGACGGCCTTGCCGGTATAGGGATTTGTAAACGCACCGGAAAGGACGGAGGTATCGAGGGATCTGCCCACCCGAATACCGGTGGCATAGACAGTGCCCACCGGCGCGGCAGGCTTGACAACTACGCCAATATCGGGATTTTCGACTTTCATATCGTAATGGACGGCAGTATCACTGGAAGCCGTTACCGTAATGGGGTACGGCTCGGCCTGAACCGCAGCGTCAGCGGCAAAGCCCTCGCTGGAGATAAGAAGTCCCAAATCCTCCGCGGAGACAGAAGGATCGCTGAGGGTGTAACGGATCGCACCGGAGGAGAGAGTTTCGCCGTAGAATTTTTCCACATGATCGGTGGTTTTATCCAGACTGACGATGACCTCTTTCTTGTTTACCGTCATGGTGAGTTTGCAGGTCCAACCGGTGCGGGTGCGGGTCTCGAAAATCGCTAAGTGATCCTCCAGCACGCCGCTGGGCAGATTCTCCTTGGGAGTGAGCTCCACCTTTAAGCTCTCGCTGTTTTTCAGCGTACCGCCCATGGCAGGAGCCTGGATATTCCAATATTTTGATTCGCCCAGATATAGGGCGATCTCTCCGGCCTCATAGTATGCGTCGGCCTGGCCGATCACGGTGTTCTCCGTGTCGGCAGATTCATTGCTGGTAATGGTCAGCGTATAGGAGACGTTGCTGGTCTCGCCATAGGTGATGGTACCAAAGTCCAAAGCCACGTCAGAAGAGCTTTCCTTATTGGTCCGGAGCGGGATCACCTCGCCGTCCTCGCCCTTTTGAGCAGTCACGGTGTAGTCAGCGCTGCGCTGTGCGTAGGCGCTGTCGGCAGCAGACGCAAGGGAAGTGGGGAAGGCAGTGGCAATCATTGTCAAAACAAGGGATGCCGCAGCCACGACGGACAGTAATTTCAGCCTTTTTCCTTTCATATCGGTTCCTCCTGATCCATGAGTTCCCGCACGGTGTCAGCCGTACGGCAGAGTTTTCCCACTAGTGTATGAAACAACAGATAGACCTGCTCCCCTTCGGGAACACCTACCTATACAGTTTCATTATAGAATATTTCTGCGGAAAGTCAATAGGTAAAGTAGGGACTTCACAAACCGTTTGATAAGAAATTTTGACCCTGCGGTGGTATGTTTTCGCGATGCTGCGGCACACTGTTTTTGAGGTGATAAAATGGACTATTTGCCGCTTCAAAGAGAATGCCTGCCGCATCACTTTCCAGAGCAAAGGAGAGGCCGTCTGCCGGCGGGTTATTATTTCCCCGGCAAGGAATTTGACCGGATGCCGTTAGGGCAGAGGGCAGGCATCCGATACTGGGGACCGACAGGGGAAATTTGCAGAGAGAAGCTCGAAGAAATACAAAAAAGATCCTGAACGCAATGCGTTCAGGATCTTGCTTTCAAATTAACACTAATCTAGTGCCATTTTCGCTGTGAAGCGCACCGTCCCGTCCTCATATAAATTGTTGAGGATGAGATCACTTTCCGAGTGGAGAAGAGTTGTTCCCTGAAACCACACGGAATGGACGCCCATTGCGGCAAGCTGCCCCAGTGCTGCCGAATCGAACTGATCGGTTGCGTAGATCGGTAAAAGCTTCAAAGCAATTTCAGCACAGGATGATGTTTCGGAATAGGCCACAAGATTTTTCAATGCCGCCTTGGGCAAACCATCTGCCAAGTCAATATAGGGTGCACGTACTTCCTGATTCTGAAATGTGTACCAAAGCATGGAATCTTCATCGTCGATGGGGTAATCCCGGAGACAGACAATGCTCCTGGCCTTTTGATACGTCATCTCTGCCGCAGGATAGATAAGGCTGTCGATTCGGTCAAACAGCGTGTAGCCGTAGACCGTGTCGCTCTCCGAATCCAGATTGCGGGAAAACCCGTCAAAGCTGGAAATACTGCCGTAGGTATAACCCTGATCACGCAGCGTTGAAGCAAAATAGTCGACAATAAATGCGTTTTTCAGCCAGAAGAAATCGATGAAATGAGAAATTTCATTCTTCTCGGCATAGGCTAGATATTCTTCGGAAACCCGCAGGCGGACTTGATTTTCTCCCAGCAATTCCAGTTCTACGGCATCACTATCCCCCGCAAAGGCAGCAACCTCCTCAAACTCTGCCCGGATGGCGTCATCCTGATAGGGGTCGAAGTAGACCGTTTGGAAATCGTCTTCACAAAAGAACAGATTTTCGTAGCGGTCATAGATCGGTCCAAGATACAGCGCCCGGCTGTCGCATTTTTCCAGGGTAGAAAAGGCGTCATACAGCACAGGGTCTACCGTCAGCACAGAATTGGGCGCTTCGTTGATATCGAAAACATTGGTAATCTCCTCGAAATGATCTTCTGCGTTAAAAAGCCGATACGCCTTTACCGCGGCATCTGTATAAATTGATGTCAGCGCCCGGTTCTCCGCAGAAGCGGATTTGCCGGCGGCGCCCAGACGGTACAACAGCGTAAAGTCGGCGGAGCAGTTGAGCTCAGAAGAATTTGCGGAAATCTGCGTCCAATCCTCGCTGGGAGAGAAGAATCCTTGAAACGCATACGCAAGCGCAGCGGCGCCGATAACGAGAAACGCCGCTGCTGCTGCTATACGTAGCGCAAGATGTTTATTGGATAGTTCGATCTTTTGTATCTTCGGCACGCCCGGATCGCCGTGCTTTCGGAGTGCGCGCCTGCTTCTGATGCTGCGTGCCACGTTACACCACAGCCAGAACCAGCAGGAGACAGAAGATCGCTGAAATGACGCCTAAGGTGATCAAGCCGGCAATCGCGCCTCTAAAACAGGCACGGTAGTTGCGAATATAATTCTTCTTTCTAAACACCTGGGCAGCGATCAGACCGAGAATGGGGAGGAGGAAAGAGAGCACCTTGAGCCACCAAGCGCCGGTATCGTGCACCGGGGTCTTGAGAAACTCCTCATTTGCGGCGCGTTCTTCAGCAGTTTCCTCGTCTACGGGAGAGGAAACGTGCTGTCCGTCTGCAGCAATGGTGATGGGCTGCAGGGGCTCGCCCTTTTCACGGATCGCCTTGTATTCTTCAATCTCCTTCTTGTTGCCATAGACCCAATGATCGTGCCCGATATTTACGAATTCCGGCTCATCTGTGCTGTAATCGTGAATCGAGGGATCATAGGTATAGAGCACCTTGTTCTTTTCCAGCTTCGGATCGGGAATCGGAATAGCGGAAATCAGAGAGTGAGTGTAGGGATGGAGCGGGAACGCAAACAGCTCCTCAGAGCTTGCGACCTCCACGATACGGCCCTTGTAGATAACGCCGATACGGTCCGAAATAAAGCGGACAATGGAAAGATCGTGAGCAATGAAAAGATAGGTGATGTTCTGCTCCGTCTGGAACTTCTTCAGCAGATTCAGCACCTGCGCGCGAATGGAAACGTCCAGAGCAGAGATGGGCTCGTCGGCCACGACCAGCTCCGGTTCCATGACCATGGCGCGTGCCAGACCGATACGCTGACGCTGGCCGCCGGAAAACTCGTGAGGATAGCGGGTCAGATGCTCGGGCAGCAGACCGACCTCATTGATCATGTTTTCCACCTTGCGGACACGGTCGGCTTCGTTCTCAAACAGATGGAAGTTGTAAAGACCCTCGGAGATGATGTAATCCACCGTGGCGCGCTCGTTCAGAGACGCGGCGGGATCCTGGAAAACCATCTGCACATTGCGGATGACTTCACGGTCCAGGGAGCGGGGGATCTTGCCGGAAATGCGCACGCCCTTGTAAAGGATCTCGCCTCTGGCAAGAGGATTTACGCGGATAACAGCACGTCCAATGGTGGTCTTTCCGGAGCCGGATTCACCTACCAGAGAGAAGGTCTCGCCCTTGTAGATATCAAAGGTCGCATGCTGAACAGCTTTGACCTTGTTATCTCCCTTGCCGAAAGTGATGTCCACATCCTTCAGGGAAAGCAGAATTTCTCTGCCGTTTTCGTCCACCGGGCCATGCTCGGGGAAATGAGAGGCACTGGCAGCCTTATTTGTTTTTACAGTATTATCAGCCACGGTTACGCCTCCTTAATGTTGTATTCGCTGACGAGCTTCTGGTGGATATCCTGAATGATCTCCGGCTTTTCGATTTTAGGAGCGTGGGGATCCAGCAGCCAGGTCTTTGCGAAATGGGTATCGCTGACCTGGAACATGGGGGGCTCCTCGATGGTGTCGATCTTCAAGCAGTACGGATTGCGGGGGGCAAAGGAGTCACCCACAATGTTGTTGTACAGTGAAGGCGGAGTTCCGGTGATGGAATAGAGTTTCGTGTTCTTCTGTGCCAACTGGGGGAGAGAGGAGAGCAACGCCCAGGTGTAGGGATGCTTCGGATCGTAGAACACTTCCTCCACAGTGCCCAGCTCCACGATTTGGCCAGCATAGAGCACTGCCACACGGTCGGCCACATTTGCCACAACGCCCAGGTCATGGGTGATGAAGACCGTGGTGTAATTGAACTCTTTCTGGAGATCCTTGATCAACTGGAGGATCTGAGCCTGAATGGTCACGTCCAGCGCGGTAGTAGGTTCGTCGCAGATCAAGATCTTCGGCTGACAGGACAGCGCGATGGCGATAACGATACGCTGACGCATACCGCCGGAATACTGGAAGGGGTAGTCGTCAAAACGCTGTTCCGCCTTCGGGATGCCCACCTTATGCATCAACTCGATGGCACGGGCACGGGCTTCCGCCTCAGAGCAGCCCTGATGCTTGATGATGATGCTGGTGATCTGTTTACCGATGGTGATGATGGGGTTCAGAGAAGTCATGGGGTCCTGGAAAACCGTTGCGATACGGCGGCCGCGGATCTGTGTCCAGTCCTTGGAATCCTTGATATTCGCAAGGTTCAGGATACAGGTACCGTGCAGTTGCTCCGGTGTTTCGTCCAGATAGCGAACACGGAACACCACGGTATCGAACACCTGATTGCACTGTGTTTCGTCTCTCAAATCGACGCCCATCTTATATGCCTTATGAAGCGCCTTTAACAGGTGCTTTACATACTTACGGCTGCGAATGGGATTGAATCTGCCGACAGAAAGCCAAATTTCCTTTGCCAGAATCTCATTGTGCTTGAGAATCTCCTCGGGGACCGTGCCCTGAATTTCCTTCTCATACTTCGCTTTCAGAGCGGCCTTCTTCTTCTCATATTCTGCCAGATAGGCGGAATCCTGAGCAGCAGCCGCCTTTCTGGCCTTGATCGCATCGTCTTTGCTCTTCTGCAGCGCCTTGATTTTTATGTCAAAATCGGCGATCTGCCGTGCAGTCTCCTTGATCTTGTCCTTTTCTTTGGAGGGATCAAAGGTCTGCTTCAAATTGAAGGCATCGGTGCGGTCGGCGATCAGGTTTTGCAGCTCCTCGTCAAACTTCTGGCTTTCCTCATCGCTGAGGGTTTCCTTTTCATGCTTTTGGCGTCTCAATTCACGGAGTTCCTTGTAAGTTTCCGCGCCGAGAGACCGCTTTGCGCTCTGATCCAGAGCAGCCTTGGCCTTTTCGATGACCGATTTGCCGCGGCGGTTAAGCTTCACCTTGGTGTCGGCCAGCTCGTCATCGGTAAAGATGATAGAACCCTCATCGATGAAGCCGTTGCTGTCCAGCATACCCGCAAAGGTCTTGGTAAAGACGGATTTACCGGAACCGGACTCGCCCACGATGGCGATGGATTCATTTTCGTAAATATCCAGTGAAATGCCCCGGATGGCGGTCAGGATTCTGCCGCGCACGCGGAACTTGACCACAAGGTCATTGATCGAAAGCAATACTTTTTTCTCTTCCATAACGTCCTCCCCTTACATATGAGTTCTCGGGTCGGAAGCGTCGCCAAGGTTCTGACCGACGACGTACAACACGACAGTGATGATGGACGAAATGGCAACAGGGCTCCAGAACTCGAATTCCCAGCCGGGTGTGACCATGGCGCCCTCTGCGGCATAGATTAAACGGCCGAGGGACATGTCGCTCATGCCCATGCCGATGTAGGCCAGAAACACTTCATAGGAGATGTAGGAGGGAAGCTCCGTGGCCAGCAGGGTCACAATGACGGAGGTCATAAAGGGCAGGATATTCTTCATGGCAATCTTGATGGTGGAGGTGCCCAGACACCGGGAAGCCAGGTTGTACTCCCGGTCGCGGATGATAATGACCTGTGTGCGGATGAAGTAGGCGATTCCGATCCAGCCCACCACCGTCAGGGCAAATACCATCGTCCAGAAGGTGGGGGAGAACAGCATAGCAAAGACGGAGATCAACAGGATCAACGGCACATTGCCGACAATATTGTAGACTTCGGTCATGATCACGTCGACCTTTTTGGAGAAGCCCCAGACTGCGCCGAGGATAACGCCGACGGTCATATTGATACCGGCGCAGAGGAACGCCAGGGCCAGGGAGATGCGAGAACCGTTCCAAATCGCATCAAAGGTAGGCTCGCCGGAAGCGCCCGAACCCAGGATCCAGTGAATGCTGTTGCCGAAATACTGCAAAGCCTTTGCCGGGGAGAGGTGCTTGGAATTGGGATCCAGCAGGTTTGCGTAAGGATCGTACGGAACCAGCGCAGGATAAATGTAAGCGAACAAAATCACAAAAACCAAAAGAGCCAGAATGACGATATTGACTTTGTTTCGGAAGAATACCCGGATCACCGAGCGCCAATAGGAATACCGGGGCGCGGTGATTTTTTCCGATTCCAATTCGCTGTGGTCAATGATCGAGAACAGCTCCTCGTTGGACATGCCATATTTTTCAAAATCCATACTGCTCACCTCGCCTTTGAAGTAAAGGAAATTCTGGGGTCTACCGTTGCCATCAGCACGTCGCCCAGGATAATGGAGATCACGGAGAGCGTCGCGTAGAACAGCGTGACGCCGACGATGACGCCGTTATCGTACTTGTTGATGGCCTGGGTCAGCAGATTGCCGGCGCCGGGGACGGAGTAGACGCGCTCTGTGATGATGGCGCCTGTCATGGCGAAGATCACGCTGCCCGGGATGCCGTGGACGATGGGGATTACGGCGTTTTTCCAGATGTGCTTGGTAAAAATCTCATTCTCGGACAGGCCGCCGGAGCGGGCGAACTTCACGTAGTCGGAATTCTGCTGATCGATCATGTAGCGGCGCATCCACTTCATCAGGTTTGCAATGGACGGCAGCGATAGCGAAATGATCGGCAGCACATACATCAGCCAGTTTGTGGAGTCCACCTCAAACAGGGTTGGCAGCTTGAATACCGCGCCGCCAATGGATTTGAACAGGAAGATGTAGGCCAAAGACGGCACCGCAATGATGAAGATGATGTACACAGTGCAGATCTTATCAAAGAAGCCGCCTTTCAACTGCGCCATCATCAGGCCAATGGGGAGACCCAAAATATAGGCGAGTATTGTGGAAATAATGCCGATGACAAAGGAGAAACCCAGTTTGGACATACCAAACTTAAAGGTGCCCACTTTTGTGTAATCGTCATTGTACCGTTCGATAGAGACCGCATTGATCTCCCGGGAACCCTCGGAATACGTAGCGGTGTGCAGATTATCCGCACTCTGCTCCGTCAGGCCGGTATCCGGGTAAATCATGTTCTTCAGAACATAGGAGCCTTGGCTGTCGGTCATGGTGGTAAACACATCCACGTTCCGGTTGACGGTATAGGATTCACCCAAATTCAGGGTGACAAAATTCTGATGGATAAAGGGAAACTCATTATCAAAATACAGCAGATACTTGTGCAGCGTACCGTTTCCGATAATGGCAGGGGAGAAGACCTTTTCCGTTCCCGTAGGATTGTAGACCGGGTCGTACCAGGTAAAGGAGAGTTTCCGCTCTCCGATATCTGTACCCTCCGGCACGTAATGGATGTTGTCAAAGAACAGCATCTTGGTAAAATAGGTAATGGCACGCTTGAACAGCGGGATGTCCTTCACGGCGTAAAGCGCCGCCTGGCCGCCGTCTTTGATCTGGCCGTTCTTTTTAGCGTCTGCCTTCAGACGCACGACCTCATAACCTTGGGACTGGTATTTCTCAGTGAACTTCTTGACATACGCGGCCGCTTCCTCGCTGTCCTTTTCCGCGGTACGGCCAAGGAGAGCTACGGAGGAACGGTCTTCGTCGCTGAGCTCACCGTTTCTTGCTAATTCGTTGATATAATCGGCATAGGGGATATAATCCACATAACCGAAAGCCTCATACCGGCTCATTTCATAACTGATACGGGCATTGCTCTGCATTTTGGAATAATTCGGGTCACCGGCAAGGATAGTACTGCGATCCAACAGAGAATAGATCAGAACCATCACGATCAGCACCACAATAATAGCAGAGATCGCACCGTGCAGAAGCCGCTTCACGATATATTTTCCCATAATTTATCACTCACCTGTCGCAATTTAAAGACATAAGGGGGTAGGAACCCCCACCCCCTTATGTTTGAGCTTATTCGCGTTTGGTCAGATACGGATCAATAGATACCAATGTTCTTGCACATATAGCCGAAGGGCTGGATGGTATCCAAGAAGGTCTGAGGATCGCCATAGTCGGGGCCCCAGCCGGAGCTGTGGGAAATGTCGAAGTTAGCTTCGGCACCGGTGGAGTTACGATAGTAAGCGTACTGCATCTGAGTAGAATCATCATAACCGACCAGGTTAACAATGACCTTGCCCTCGAGAGCGGACTCAATGCCCTGCTTGTAAGCCTGCTTCGTGTTGGTGTTGGTCTCGCTGCCTTTGAAGTAGAAGGAGTCGATGTAGATCGGATTCTCAGCGGAGATCTCAATGCCAGCCTGAGCGAGCTCATCGATGGCCTTCTGCAGTTCAGCACGGGCATTCTCCACATTGTACCAGCCGTCGAAACCGTCGCCGGAACCGGCGCCGCCGTCAGCGGTGGGATCCCACACCTTGATCGGATAGCCGTCAGCATCCAGCTGAGCCTGCATGATCTCGCCGTAGTAGGTACCGGCAGGGAAGGTGGTGGAGGTGCCGTTGATATCAACAGTCACAGCGTTCTTCATCTGAGCAAAGCTACCGGTGACATAAGAGTTCTTCAGAGCGGCATACTTCAGATCCTCGCCAACGCTGACAGCATTGTAAGAGCCGCGGTCAAAGCCGTAGGCCAGAGCCAGACGGAAATGCTGGTTGTTCATGGCAGAACGGGTACGGGCAGCATCATCCTCGCTCTTGGGAGAGACACCGGAAGTCTCATCGTTGAAGTCGTGGAAGATCGCACGGTTGATGTTCAGCCAAGCGCAGTAGGTGGTAGCGGAGTTGGTGGTAGTGTAGTTGTAGAGATCGAAGTAGGTCTCGGTCTCGCCCTCGGGAATTTCTTCCTGAGCCAGGGTAACAGCATTGGCGTTCAGGCCGCCGCCTGCCCAGGTACCATCCTTCACGCTGTTGTAAATGCGGAGAACGTCGGTGCCGTCATTGTAGTAGAAGTTCACGTTGTGAACGTTGATGGCATCGGGATTCCAGAACTCGGGGTTCGCAGCAAAAGACCAGATGTTCTGGGGAGTGTAGTTGGTCACCAGATAGGGACCGCAATAGGCGATGGTGTCGGGGCCGGTGCCGTAGTTGCCGGGAGTGTACTCGTCGCCCTCAGCGCCGAAGGTGCCGCCCTGAGACTTGTAGAAGTCATAGTTCAGAGGAGCGAAGCAGCCATAGCCCATCATGGTATCGAAAGCAGGGAACTTGGCTTCCAGAGTGTACTCCAGGGTGTAGTCGTCAAGAGCCTTAACGCCGACGTCTTCAAAGGTGCACTCACCGGAGATGTATGCGTCGTAGTTCTTGATGCCGCAACCGTCGGTAGAGGTCATCAGGTAGCCCAGAGCATCGTTGTTATCGGCAACGTGCATCATGGAGGTGACCCAGTCGTTAGCGGTCACAGGAGCGATCACACGACCCTGCTGATCGACCCAGTTCACGCCCTCGCGGATATGGAAGGTGTAAACCAGACCGTCTTCGCTGACTTCATAGCTGGTAGCCAGAGAGGGCTGCTGGTTGTTCTTCACGTCATACTCCAGAAGGCCGCCAACGGTGCAGGCGATGAAGTAAGAGTCGGAAGTGTAGGAGGTGGCGATGATATCCCAGGTCTCCATGTCATAGCCGCTGTAGGTGTTCCAGGTGTCGGTCAGGGTGTAGCCATGCTCATCCAGATAAGCTCTGGCATCGGCGAAGAATGCGTCGGCGTCAGCAGCCTCAGTCCAGATGCCGATGATGGCGTTGCGGTCTTCGGTGGTCAGGATCTCATTGGCGACCAGAGTGGTGTACCACTTGTACTCGTCCAGACCCCAGGAAGTGGTGGTGGCAGTACGGGGTACCACACGGCTGATGGCGTAGTTACCGCCGTCACCGTAGATGGGGGCGAAAACGCCGGATTCCAGCATCTTGGCCTCGGCCAGAGCCATCAGAGCGGTACGCAGGTCGATGTCGTCCAGCTCCTGCTTAGCTACTTTGTAGTACTCGTAGAACTCGCCGAGGTTATGGTCGTAGATGGCGTCAGAAGCATCCTCGTAGTCCATCGCGTCGATGGCGTCCCAGTCGAGATCTTGATAAGAAGTCGGCTCGACCTCATCGTCGACGGGCGTTTTGCTCTCGGGCGTGCTGCTGTCTACGGGAGTAGACACCTGAGAGTCAGAGCTCGTGTTGGCGTCGGTGTTGCCGCAAGCGCCCAGGGTAAGAACCATGGCAAGAGCGAGCAACAGTGCAATCAGTTTTTTCATCCTTTTTTCCTCCTTATAGAATTTGGATGTTTTATCTTAACCTTTCCTTGCGGCCCTCTGATATGCAGCAGAGACGTCACAAGGAAAGGTTAATTGACGAAATTGGCAGGACCTTGTGAAAGTTAAGTGCGGGGCACTTGCATCCAGCCATCCACAAATACGTGGATTTTAGAGAGATTCTACCACAACTGATAGGTGTGTTGCAAGTCTTTTTCGCAAAAACGTCATTATGGGGAAAAAAGCACGAAGATAGAATAGAAATGTTGTGAATTTTGCAGGTGTTTGTTACAAAACGATTACAGAAAAGAGAATGGGAGGGGAAATTTTTCGTTTTTCATCTACATTTCTCTATACAATTATAATATATCACAAATCAAAAAGGACATATAAAATCCCTATGGAATTCATTCCATAGGGATTTTGTGGTGCCGCTAACCGGGGTCGAACCGGTACGGTGTTGCCACCGAGGGATTTTAAGTCCCTTGCGTCTGCCAATTCCGCCATAGCGGCTTTTCGATAGCTCTCATATTTTATCATATATATTTCGGAAAGGCAAGTCTCCAAAAAATCACTAAAAATTTTTCGGAAGCCGTTTACTTTTATGGGACAAGTATAGTATACTGTACTTAACTTATTGGGGAGACCCGAAAATCTGTATAAAGGAGTTATCATTATGTATTATCTCGGAATCGATCTGGGCGGCACCAATATTGCCGTCGGCATTGTGGACGAAAACCATCAGATCATCGCTCGCGCTACCTCCAAAACCCAGGTGGACACGGCGGAGCAGGTGGCTGACGCCATGGCGGAGACTGCCAGAGAGGCCCTGAAAAGCGCGAATCTCACTCTGGACGACGTCCCGTGGGTAGGTCTGGGCTCTCCCGGAACGGTGAATCGCACCACCGGCATCATTGAATTTGCCAACAACCTGCCTTTCCGCAATACTCCCATGATGCAGATGCTGTCTGATCGCCTGGACGGCAAGCGCGTTGTCATGGAAAATGACGCCAACGCAGCGGCCTACGGCGAGTACATGGCCGGCGCTTTGAAGGGCGCACAGAACGCAGTTGCCATCACGCTGGGCACCGGCGTGGGCGGCGGCGTCATCATCGACGGCATCATCTATTCCGGCAGCAATTTCGCCGGCGCTGAGCTGGGTCACACCGTTATCGTTGTGGGCGGACGTCCCTGCACTTGCGGGCGTCACGGCTGCTGGGAGACCTACGCTTCCGCCACCGGCCTGATTAAGACCACCAAGGAATATATGGCAGACGCTCCCAAGGATTCCGCTCTGTGGGAGATCGTAGAGGGCGACATTGACCGCGTCAACGGACGCACCGCCTTCGACGCCATGCGCAAGGGAGACCCCATTGGCAAGAAGATCGTGGACGAGTACATCGCTTACCTCAGCGAAGGCATTGTGAATATGGTCAATATCTTCCAGCCCGACATCCTTTGCATCGGCGGCGGTATCTCCAACGAGCGCGAAACTCTGCTTGCTCCTGTCCGCGATTTTGTGGAGAAGCAGCAGTACGCTATGAATTCCGCCAAGAAGACTGTGATCTGCCGCGCGGAGCTGGGCAATGACGCCGGTATCATAGGCGCTGCTCTGCTGGGCAATATGGAGGGCTGAGCCATGTCCGTACAGTCGGAGAGCTTCGGCAGACTGCCTGATGGGCGGGAGGCGGCGCTGTTCACCTTGAAAAACGGGAACGGCTTGACCCTGAAAGTCATCAATTACGGCTGCCGTATCGTGAGCCTGCTGGTACCCGATAAAAACGGTGCTTTTGGCGACGTGGTGCTGGGTCACCGCACGCTGGAGGAATACTTCGGCGCCAACTATCAGGGAACTTTTGTGGGCCGGTACGCCAACCGCATCGGCAATGCGGAATTTACCTACAAGGGCGTTACATACCATCTTTCCAAAAATGACGGCAGAAACACACTTCACGGCGGGCCTCTGGGGTATCATCAGGTCCTCTGGAACGCTCAGGTGAAGGATGGGGAAGAACCTGCCATTGTGTTCACCCATGTAAGTCCCGACGGTGAGGAAGGCTATCCCGGCACTCTGGAAATGACCGTGACCTACACCCTGACCAAGGAAAACGAGCTTGTTTTGGACTATGAGGGTATCTGTGACAAGGAAACTCCCTTTAACCCCACAAACCATTCGTTCTTCAATCTGTCCGGCGACCCGCAGAAAGAGGTTTACGACACCCGCTTGACCTTGTGCGCAAGTGCTGTCACCGCCGTGTCCGACGACCTGATTCCCGACGGCAGCTTGCTGCCTGTGGCGGGTACCCCCTTGGATTTCACCAAGGGAAAGACGTTGGGACAGGATATGTTCGCGGAAGATCACCTCATTCAGCTTTGCGGCGGATTTGACCACAATTTCTGCGTGGACGGCGAGGGCTTCCGCAAGCACGGGGAAGCTTATGACCCGGACAGCGGGCGGTTGATGGAGGTCTGGTCCGATATGCCCGGCGTCCAGTTGTATACATTTAATAACGTGGCGGGTCTGACCGGCAAGGACGGGAAACCTATGCAGCCCCACACGGCGTTTTGCCTGGAGACGCAATTCTATCCGGATTCGGTGAATCACGAGAATTTTCCGTTTTCCTATGTGCAGCCCGGCAAGCCTTTTTCCAGCCGGACAATCTATCGGTTTTCCGTAAAATGATACTTTATAGCGGGGGGTTCGCAGTGCTTGCGAACTCTCTGTTTGTTGCTTCGTTCGAGACAAGGAGGAAAAAGTTTGAAAACGAGCTTTCAAACTTTCGTTTTTGCGACTTTTGTCGCCGTAGGCGATGGCGACAATTTTGCTTCGCAAAAGTTCGTCTGACGACGAACTTCACAAAGTTTCCCCGTGGGAAACATTTGAATTGATTGTGCAATTCCCGATGAAAGGAGGCTTTCGCTAAAGCGAAAGCAATAGTAATAAATTATGAAACAGGAAAAATCCTGCGGTGCGGTGGTCACCCGAAAAGTCGGGGATGAGGTGGAGATTTTGCTCATCCGCCACAAAAACGGCGGGCATTGGGCATTTCCAAAAGGCCATGTGGAAAACGATGAAACCGAGGCGGAAACAGCGCTTCGGGAAATTTGGGAGGAAACCGGGCTGAAAGTGGAGCTGGATACCGATTTTCGGAGAGTTGTGACCTTTTCTCCCAAGCCCAATGTGATGAAAGACGTGGTCTACTTTGCTGCGGAAGCCCAACCCGATGACACGCTGAAAGCCCAGGAGGAAGAACTTTTGGACATCCTCTGGGAAAAGCCGGAAGATGCCCTGAAGCGTATCACCTTTGACAACGACAAGGAGACCCTCCGAGCTTTCCTGAACTACCGGGAACAGCACCGGTAAGTGATAAACGCAATCATCCACTAAAACAGAGAGCTTTTTGCTCTCTGTTTTTTTGTTCTAAAAGAACGCTTGTCTCCATAAATATTGTGCAAAGGAGTGAGAGCATGGACACCTTTCCCTATGACAGACTGGCGGAGAAAATTCCGCTGTTTGGCGGCAGTTTGCTGGAAGTACCCGAAAAAATCAAAGAAATGGCCTTTGACATTCGTCTGAAAGCAGGTCAGCCGCTGTCGGTCTGCGGCAGAGAAGGAATCTTCTATCTGCGGGAGGAAGGCGGTGTTACCCGCGCCTTGACCGAAGATCTTCTGCGTGTCTCTCCGGGGGAAATGCAAGAGATTTTTCTGAAAATATGCGATCATTCCGTCTTTAGCCACGAGCGGGAAATCCAAAAAGGATATGTGCTGATGGATTCCCATTTTCGAGTGGGCCTTTGCGGTACGGCTGTGCTGGAAACCGGAAAAGTCAAAAGTTTTCGGGATATTTCGACTCTGGTGTTTCGCATTTCCCGGGAAATACAGGGCTGCGGGGACAGGCTTTTTCTGGACGGGGTAGATCTCTCCGGCGGGGTATTGCTCGTCGGCGCCCCTTCCAGCGGCAAGACCACGTTGCTGCGGGATATTACCCGCTCTCTCTCCGCAGGAAAATTTTCTCCTGCCCGGCGGGTGGCGGTGCTGGACGAACGGGGAGAGATCGAAGGGGACTTTGACCTGGGCCCAAGCGCCGATGTGCTGAAAAATTGCCCAAAACGGGAAGCCTTCGACATTGCCCTGCGGATGCTGTCCCCGGAATTCCTGATCTGTGACGAGCTTTCCAGCGACGATTTAGAGGATGTGCGGCAGTCTGTCTTTGCCGGTGTGCCGCTGATCGCCTCAATCCACGGCGATCGGGAAGATGTGATTCGCCGTCCTCTCTGTAAAAGCCTGCTTGAAACAGGGGCGTTTAAAACGGTAATCACTTTGACAGGACGTTCTCATCCGGGGGAAATCTTCAGAATCGAAAGAAGAACAGGTGACGTGAATGAAACTGTTTGGGGCACTGTTGATCATGATGAGCGGGCTGTGTCTGGGTCTGCAAAGGTCGGGTGAGCTGCGGAAGCGGGAAGAACTGCTGTTGGAATTCAAGCGGCTGCTTGGGCGTTTCCGGACGGAAATCCACTACACTCTGCGCCCGCTCGGAGAGCTCATTTCCGGAAATCAGGACTTTCAACTGTGCAGTTTGGCAGTCAGCGAGCAGTGCTTTTTCCATTCGCCCAAGGAAGCGCTGGAGCGAGCAGGCAAAAAGCTCTTTCGGGATTCTTCGGACGCAGAACTGTGTATGGGATTTGTAAAAGGGCTGGGGGAAAGCGATTCTCAAAGTCAAATAGAGCATCTGAATCTGTATACCGATCTCTTGGAGGCACACTTGACCCAGGCGGGAGAGGCCAGAGAGAAAAAATCACGGCTGTATATCTGTTTCGGACTGTTCGGTGCGCTCACCCTCTGTTTGTTGTTGATATAAGACAGCCGACGAGGTGATAGCGGAAAGGAAGGAATTGCCATTGGAAGTGGATTTGATTTTCAAAATAGCTGCCATCGGCATCATCGTGGCCGTGCTGAACCAACTGCTGATTCGTTCCGGCAGGGAAGAACAGGCCATGATGACCACTCTGGCCGGGCTCATCGTGGTGCTGATGATGGTCATCAACGAGATAGACAGCCTGTTTCAGGCCATCAAGTCCATTTTTCAGTTGTGACGATGGATGTTTTTGCAGTGGGCGTGTGCGCCCTGTGTGCCGTGATTTTTGGAGCTCTGGTGAAACGCAGCAATGGAGAATACGCCTTTTTGGCAGCGGCTGCCGCCTGTGTCTTCATTGCGCTGGCGGTGCTGGATCAGCTAAAGCCGGTGATTTCCCAGATTCAGAGCATTTCCCAAAGCAACGCCTTTTCCCAGGACATCCTGTTGATCTTACTGAAAGCTGTGGGCATTGCAATCGTCGGACAGCTTGTTTCCCAGCTTTGCAAGGACGCGGGGGAATCCGCTCTTTCCTATGCGGTGGGTCTGTTTTCCAAGGCGGCCATCCTCACAGCCGCGTTGCCGCTGTTTACGAGAATTTTTACCTATCTGGAGGAGATCGTCCGGCTGTAGAGGACAGAAAGGCGGACGGAAAAGCCGAGATGCGAAAATGCTGTATTTCACTGATCCTTTGTATAGTTTCCTTTTTGTTCCTTATGACCGCTCCGGCGGCATCTGCCGCAGAAATCGAGGAACTTCGGAATGACCTTTTGGAGAAAAGCGGATCGGAAGAAATGATGGACAGTTTGGAGGAAGAAACAAGAGATCTTTTGTCCCGACTGGGAATAGAGAAGGCAGGAGATCGGCCGGATGAAAAAAACTGGCTTGACCTGCTGTCTGAGCTGCTCCGGGAAAAGCTTTCCGCCCCGCTGAAAGCGCTGGCGGCACTGCTGGGAATAGCGATTCTCACAAAGCTGGCGAATTGCTTTGATTCCCCGGACATCGGCGGCGTCTATGGTTTTGCCGGAACGCTTGCCTGTGCTGTGATTACTGTGAACCCTTTGTTGGGGTTAATGAAGACCGCCGAGAAAACGGTGGAAAGCGCATCTGTTTTTCTGCTGGCTTCTGTGCCTGCATATGGGGGACTGATGGCAGCCTCAGGCAGTCCAACGGCAGGGACTTCTTACAGTGTGCTGACGCTGGCGGCAGGGAACGCCATTCCCATTCTTGCAAAGACGCTGATTTTCCCGCTGCTCCATATGTTTCTTGCCCTTGCCTTGACCGCGTCCGTCTCAGAAATGAAGCTGGAGCGTTTTACAGGCTCAGTGTACAATTTTGCCAAATGGCTGTTGGTTCTGGCAGTGACGGTCTTTTCCGGCATCTTATCCATACAGACTACGCTAAACGCCCAGGTGGACGCCGCCTCCAATAAGGCGGCCAAACTGATTGCGTCCTCGGCTGTACCCATTGTGGGCGGGGCGTTTGGGGACGCCGTCGCCGCTATCCAGAACAGCGTTCACATCGTGAAATCCGGGGTGGGAGCTTTCGGGATGTTCGCTGCCCTGTGCATTTTTATTCCCACCATTATGGAAGCTGCTGTCTGGATTTTTGTTTGCTCTATGGGGCAGATTGCCGGAGATCTGTTCGAGCAGCCGAAAGTAGCCTCATTTCTGGGGATGTGCGCTTCCGTGGGAAAAATGATTTTGGCAGTGCTTGCCGCTATTTGCGCCGTTTTAGTAGTAAGCGCCGCCATCGTGCTGTTTGTGAAAGGAAGCTTATGAATACGGTTTTGCAAAATACGGCGGCGGTCTGCGTGGTGCTTATCGCTGCCGAAGCGGTGAGCAGGTTGTGTCCGGAAAACGCTATGATACACTTTGTGCGGGGACTGGCCGTGTTGGCGCTCCTTTCCTCGCTGGTCTCTTCCGTTTTCTCCTTGAATTGGGAGATTTCCCTATCGCGAAATACGGCGGAGAATACCCGAGAGGAACTTTCCGGCTATATACAGGAGCAAACAGAATGGGCTGTTCAGGCGGAAACAGAGCGATATTTGGAAGGGTTACTGGACGCGGCAGGACTCAGGGCGGAAAAAATTGAGGCTTTTACAGATATCCTTGATGATTCCGGCATAGTATTGACTAAGGTGAATGCTGTCTTTCCCTATGAAACGGATGCCCAGAGGGGACTTGTGCTACTTCGCAATGTGCTGGGAGACGAAATTGAGCTGGAGGTACAAACAGATGGACGTTGAGAAGTGGAAGACCGCCCTGAAGCAGGTCTTCTCCAAAGGAAAGGGAACGAATGCCTTACTTTTGCTGGGGGCCTGCGGAATTCTTCTCATCTATCTTTCCACCCTGTTTTCTTCTGACGAAGGAAAGAAAAGCGAAGCGTTAAAGGAACGAAATCAGGAGGAAGCGGTGACCTGTGAAAAGAGGCTGGAGCAGGAGCTTGCCCGGATTGTCTCAGCCATTACGGGAGAAGAGGACCCGGCAGTGATGGTGACCCTGAAAAGCGGCAGCCGATACGTGTATGCGGCAGATGAGCGGGAACGGGAAGAAGAACGGGAACGCAGCACCGTAATCTTGAAGGATTCTGATGGGGCGCAGCAGGCGCTGCCCATCACAGAAATACAGCCGAAGGTAAAAGGGGTGGTGATCGTGAGCAAATATGCGGGAGATCCGACGATTCGGGAAAAGCTCTTGACAGCGGTAAGGACCGTCTTAGACGTTTCTTCGGCAAGGATCTGCGTGACAGACAGCGGGTATGGCTAAAACCCGAGCATCCGCCATAAACTTATTTGAAACAGAAAACATTTCACGGAGGTTTTGACAATGAAATTCAGTAAGAAGGCCAAAAAGGACACCGGGAAAAAGATTCTGAACGGAATGGGAAAAAAGCAGTTGGTTTTGGCATCAATGGTTTTGGCGCTGGGAGCCGCGGTCTATCTGAACTGGCAATTTGCCGGAGTTAACAAGCTGCCGGTGGAAGATTCCTCCAGCACAGTCAGCGAGCTGGGAGCGGCACAACTGGTGAATAACGCCTACTTAGAGACTGTTTCCGACAATTTGAAACAGCCTGCTTCCTCCGGCGCTTCCACCCTTTCCGAGGCCCGGCTGAACCGCCAGAATTCCAGAGATGAAGCCATGGATATGCTGGATGAAGTGCTGGAAAACGTGGATGCGGACAGCGAAGCCAAAAAGGAAGCGGTGGAGCAGGCGTCCGCCATCGCCCAGAACATTTTGAAGGAGACAAATGTGGAGAATCTGCTGCAGGCCAAGGGCTATCAGGAGACAGTGGCGTACCTGAGCGGGGAAAAGTGCAATGTGGTGGTGGCAGGAGAACTGCAGGCAGAGGACACGCTGATCATTCAAGAGGTGGTCATGGATCAAACCGGCCTTACCGCCGATAAAATCACCATTATCGGCACAAACTGAGGAATCTTTTATTGCTTTTGCGATACAATCATGCTATAATTACCGCAATAAGTTGCGGTCGGGTCAGTGATTTTAGTCCAGTAGAGACTAGCTCCATGGTAAGCTCTGCCGCAGCGCAGATGATCGCAAGGCGATCGTCGCAGAGAACCCGCTTACAGCGGTTTCTCAAGTGGTGAAGCTTGAAAAGTGCAGGATTGGTTTTTTTACAGGCTCACCAATGGATTTGGTGGGCCGTTTTGTTTTGGGAAGTGAAACTATGAAAAAAATGAATCGAAGAGAAGCACGGGAACAGGCGTTCTGCATTTTGTTTGAACATGCCATGACAGGGGAGAAAATGGATGAAATTCTCCATGCCGCCGCTGAGGCAAGAGATTTTGTGCCCAATTCCTTTGCAGAAGCGGAAATGCTGGGCGTAGAGGAACATCTGGAGCAGATCGACAACGTGATCAGCGAACACATCCGGGGCTGGAATATCCGGCGCATCTCTAAGGTGACGCTGGCGCTGCTGCGGCTCGCTGTGTATGAGATTTTATTCGACCCCACCATTCCCGCCGGAGTTTCCGCCAACGAAGCGGTGGAGCTCGCCAAAAAGTACGGCGGAAAGGACGACGCCCCTTACGTCAACGGAGTGCTGTCCTCCGTCATCAAGGCTTTTCCGGAAAAAGCAGGGGAGGAGTAAATTATGCCGTCCTCTGTTCTCACTGTCTCACAGGTCAACTTCTATCTGAAATCCATGTTGGAAAGCGACCATCGCCTGCAGAATATTATGATCGCCGGCGAAATTTCCAATTTTACCGATCACTATCGTTCCGGACATTTGTACTTTTCGTTGAAAGATGAAAAATCCGTGCTGAAAGCGGTGATGTTTGCCGGATCGGCCCGGTTTTTAAAATTCAAGCCGGCAGACGGTATGCGGGTCATTGTCCGGGGCAGGATATCAGTGTATGAGCCTTCCGGACAGTACCAGCTTTACGCCGAGGAAATGCAGCCCGACGGCATCGGCGCGTTGAGTATTGCCTTTGAACAGTTAAAGGCAAAGCTGGAAGCAGAAGGCTTATTCGATGATTCTCGGAAAAGGCCGCTGCCCCAGTATCCCCGGCGTATTGGTGTGATCACTTCTCCCACCGGGGCAGCCGTGCAGGACATTCTTCAAATCACCGCCCGCCGCTGGCCCGCAGCGGAAATTGTATTCGCTCCGGTATTGGTACAGGGGGACGGAGCCCCGGAGCAGTTGATCCGGGCTGTGAAAGACATGAACAGAAAGCGCGCCTGCGATGTGATCCTTTTGGGGCGGGGCGGCGGCTCTTTGGAAGACCTGTGGGCGTTCAACGACGAAGGACTGGCACGGGCCGTGTGCGCTTCTGAAATTCCTGTCGTTTCTTGCGTGGGTCACGAGACCGATTTTACCATCTGCGATTTCGTGGCCGATGTGCGGGCCCCCACCCCCAGTGCGGCGGCAGAGCTTGCCACGCCGGATATCCGGGAAGAAAAACAGCGCTGCCTGTCTTATTTCGGCTATTTTCAGGAAACCGCAAAGCGCACTGTGGAATCATTGCGGCAAAATATGGACATGCTGATGCAAAATTCTCCTCTGGGCAGACCGGAACAGCTTTTGTTTCCCATAAGGCAGCAGTTGGAGGAACGGTTCGGACAGATGAAGGCTGCCATGGGTGAAAGCTTGGGGCGGGACAAGCAGTCTCTGTCTCTGCTCATGGGAAGGCTGGATGCATTAAGTCCCTTGAAGGTCCTGCAGCGCGGCTATGCCGTGGCGGCAGACAGTTCTGGGCGAGTCTTGCGCACTACAAAATCCTTTTCTCCGGGTGATAGCTTTACGCTGAGATTGTCTGACGGCACGGTGGAGGCGAAAGCGGTAACAGTGACGGAAAGTGAAAACTAGAGGGAATGGCATCGGGAAGGAGAAATTTTCATGGCGGAAAAACTGAGTTATGAGCAGGCAATGACACGGCTTCAGGAGATCGTCGCAAAGCTGGAGGGCGGAGAGGAATCTCTGGAAAGTTCTATGAAGCTTTTCGAGGAGGGCGCAAAGCTTTCTGCCTGGTGTTATCAGCAGTTGAATGAGGCGGAGCAGAAGATTACGGAGCTGACTTCTCTCCCGGAGGATAATGAAGATGTGGACTGACACCTTGACCCGCTATCAGGAGATGATTGAAACGTCGCTTCGGCAGTATATGCCGGAAGCCTCGCCCGACGATCCGGCCGGGAAAGTCACAGAGGCCATGCGGTACAGTCTCTTGTGCGGCGGTAAGCGGATTCGCCCTGTCTTGACCCTGGCGTTCTGCGAGCTGTGCGGCGGCGATCCAGAATTGGCGCTGCCCTTTGCCTGTGCTGTTGAAATGGTGCACACCTATTCTCTGATCCACGACGATATGCCCTGTATGGACAATGACGATATGCGCCGCGGCAAACCCACCAATCACAAGGTGTATGGGGAAGATATGGCGCTGCTTGCCGGAGACGGGCTTCTGACCAAAGCGTTTGAAACGGCGCTGTCGGCTGAAGAAAAAGAAACTGCCGCCAATGCCGCCCTTGTTCTGGCACGATGTGCCGGGGAGAAGGGCATGGTGGGCGGACAATGTATTGACCTGCGGACCGAGGGAAAGGAAGCGGATCTTTCCCTGCTTGTCACCATGGATATGGGGAAGACCGTCGCTTTGATTTCGGCGGCCTGCCGTATGGGATGTATTGCAGCTCACAGCGGAAAAACTATGGAGAAAGCGGCAGAGCAGTATGCCACCGGCCTAGGTATGGCGTTCCAGATTCGGGACGATATTTTAGACGTTCAGGGCGATCCTCAGAAGCTTGGAAAGAATGTGGGAATGGACGCCGCTATGAACAAGCGAAACTACGTGTCTCTTTTAGGAGTAGAAGAGGCCCAGAAGCTGGTGCAGGACTACACCGAGCGGGCTCTGGAGTCCCTGAAGACTTTTCCCGGAGATACGGATTTTCTGCAAAGGCTTGCGAAAAGTCTTGTAAAGCGGGAAGCCTGATGCGGGTGTTGAAATACGTCGTTCCTCTGAGCTGTCAGGGAATGACAGTAAAAGACTTTGCCCGGCGGGAACTGGGCCTTTCCGCCAGAATGCTGACAAAGCAAAAGCTGCAGGAGAACGGAATTCTGAAAAACGGCGTCCCTTGCCGTACTGTCGATATTTTAGCAGAGGGAGATGTGTTGACCTTCTCTCTGCCTGAGGAAGAAATGCACTATCCCGCAGAACCTGTTCCGCTCCATATCCTTTGGGAAACAGAGGATTATCTTGCCGTGGAAAAGCCTTGGGGCATGCCGATCCACCCCTCTCCCGGTCACGGTAGGGACAGTTTGCTCAATGCCGCGGCATACTATTATGAGACTACGGGGCAGCGCCTTCTGTTTCGTCCCCTGTACCGGCTGGACAGAGACACCAGCGGCATCGTACTACTGGGCAAACACCGTGCCGCTGTTTCCTCTGCCGTTGTAGAGAAAAGGTACTACGCCGTTTGCGAAGGGGTGCTTTCCGGCAGCGGTACCATAGATGTTCCCATTGGGCTTGCTCCCGGCAGCAAAATCCTTCGCGCCTGCGGCAGCGGGGAGAGGGCAGTCACCCATTGGGAAGCCGTTACAGCCTTTGAAAACCATACCCTGCTCAGCTTAAAACTGGACACCGGGCGCACCCATCAAATCCGCGCCCACATGGCGTATGCGGGCCATCCTCTGGCAGGGGATGACCTCTACGGCGGCAGCCGGGAGCACATTTCCAGACAGGCCCTGCACTGCGGCTGGATCAACCTCAAAAATCCGGCGCTGTCACTTTCGATCACGCTGTTTTCAGAATTTCCCTCGGACATTCGGGATGCCTTTCCATGGCTGCTGAAAATTCGAGACATTAAAAGGGAGGAAACTGTATGCCCGCCTGTTTGACCCATCATCTTTTTGCAAAAAATGTTCTGTCTGATTTGAGCGAGCAGAAGGAACTGAATCTGTGCGCCTACTACTGGGGCGCCCAAGGACCGGATTTCCTGTTCTGCCATCGATATTTTCCATGGATGCGGGGAAGGTCCCTGAAATCCTACGGCAGCGAGCTTCACGAAACCCCGCCGTCCAAGACACTTTCCGCCATGCGGGACTTTGTCCGCCGCCATGACGACCCGGCTTACCGTTCCTATGTCTACGGCTTTATCTGCCACTACGCTTTGGATTCCACTGCTCATCCTTATATCAATGCTCTGGCAGAGCAGCTTTTGGAGATTCGGGGGAACGAAACGCAAACCACCATGCATGGAGAAATAGAAGCTGCACTGGACACCATTGTTCTCCGCAGCGAAGCGGGAAAGCTGCCCTCGGAGGTGTCTTTGGGGGATATGTTCCCGAAAAATGAAGCGATACAGCGGCGCATTGCCAAGCTGTATCGGGATGTGTTGTCTCAGGTGTATGGGGCGGAGGTGGCAGAGGAGGAATTGCTCCGTGCTGCAAAGGACGCCCACTTTGTCTTTTCCTGTCTGACCGACAAGTCAGGGCTGAAAATGAAAATTTTCGATTTGGTGGAAAACGGCAAGCCTCACCATGTGACATCCCATATCGTGCCGCTCATCGAGCGGGATGACGTGGACTACGCCAATATTCAGCAGGAAGAATGGACTGCGGGAAAGGAGTCCTCCCGTCAGAGCTTTTTTGAGTTGATGGGGGAAGCCATGGGCGTAGCGGAAACCTTGATCTCGAATTTTGATGAGGGCGATTTTGCGGCTCTGACAAAAGAAAAGCCGTTCAGCGGAAAAACTGAAACGGCAAAATCGGCGGAATAATCGGGAAAAAGAAAAGAGCCTTGCGGCTCATTTCGGCAAAAAAATGAAAGAGCCTTGCGGCTCTTCCAAATTTTGTGTGGTACGAATCAAACAGCACGGGTCACTTTGCCGGAACGCAAGCAACGGGTGCAGGCGTGTACACGCTTCGGAGTACCGTTTACAACAGCCTTAACACGCTTGATGTTCGGTTTCCAAGTCCGGTTGGAGCGTCTGTGAGAGTGGGACACCTTGATGCCGAAAGAAACGTCCTTGCCGCAGAATTCACATTTTGCCATATCTGCACCTCCTTAAAATCGGTGATTCACAAATTCATAGCAAATTGAATTATAACAGACCTCATGGGAAAATGCAAGTTTTTTTCTAAAAGATTTTCCGGAAAATGACGAAAAACTTGTGTTTTCCTCTGAGATAGTTTATAATTTCGGTAGAAGTGAGGGGATTTATCCATGCTTTTCAGTGTTTTCAGAAGCTTGCTTTACGGACAATCTGTAGATATCTGGGCAGTGTTCGCTCAGGTGCTTTCTATCCTATTCGTGATTTTCTGTATTCTTCCGCTCCACGAATTTGCCCACGGCTGGGTGGCCTATAAGCTGGGGGATCCCACCGCCAAGCTGGAAAGACGGTTGACCATGAATCCGCTGGCCAGCGTTGATCCCATGGGTTCTCTGGCCCTTTTGCTGTTCGGCTTCGGCTGGGCGAAACCTGTGCCGGTGGATTCCCGGTATTTCAAAAAGCCCAAGCGCGATCTGGCAATCACCGCCCTGGCGGGGCCGGTCTCCAATCTTCTGGCGGCACTGGTAGGAGCGTTCATTGTGGTTGCGATTCAGGTTTTTGCCCCCTACAACGGGGTGACTATGTTCTTTTTCAATATGATGTACTACTATGTGGTGGTCAATATCTCTCTGGCAGCGTTTAACTTGATTCCCGTGCCGCCGCTGGACGGCTCCCGGATCATCGGCGCCTTTCTTTCAGACCGCGCCCTTGCCACCTATTACCGGTATCAGAATATTTTTGTGATGGTTCTGTTTGTCATGATGATTTCCGGCGCTTTTTCCGGACCTCTCTATACGGTACAGAACTTCTTTGCCCGTATTATTTTTCAGATCGCCCAATTCCCGTTTCATTTGGCAGGAGCGCTGTAAGTATGGAAAAGCTGCAATATAAGCTGGAGGTTTTTGAAGGGCCGCTGGATCTGTTGCTCATGCTCATTGCCAAAAACAAGCTGAACATTTACGATATTCCCATAGCAACGCTTCTGGATCAGTACATGGAACAGATCGACCTGATGCGGGAAGAAAATATGGACATTGCCAGCGAATTTCTGGAAATGGCTGCGCGCCTGGTACATATCAAATCGTCGTCTCTTCTCCCGAGACAAGAAGAGGAAGAGGATCCCCGTCTGGAATTGACCGGTCAGCTCCTGGAATATCAGCAGTGCAAGCTGGCTGCCGCCGCCTTGGCACAGCAGGCTTCCTATGACAGTTTGGTGCGGGAGCAGGAGAAATTCCCCGCTGATTTGACCTACAAGCGCATTCACGAGCCCAAAGAGATTATGCAGGCGCTGGTGTCGGCCTGGGGCAAAGGGAAAAGCCTTTTGCCGCCGAAACCGGAAAGTTTTTCGGCACTGGTCACGAGAAAAATCGTTTCCGTTGCCTCTCAGGTGGTCTTTGTGCTGAGAATGCTGTGGAAGCGAAAAAAAGTGTCGTTCCGGGCGCTTTTTTCGGAAAAGCAGGACCGCTCCGAGCGGGTAGCGGCGTTTCTTGCCGTGCTGGAGTTGGTAAAAAGCCGCCGAATCCGTGTTGAGGGCGAAGGCAGCGATTGTGAGATCAGACTATTGGAAAAGGGGGAGAACCGTTGGAAAGAGAGGAACTGATGGGGAAAACCGAAGCGATTCTTTTTGCCGGCGGCGAACCGGTGGCGCTGGACCGTATTGCTCAGGTGCTGGGCGTGCGGACCTACGCGATTGAAGAAATCATCGATGTCCTGAAAGAAAAATACAACACGCCCACTAGCGGCATTCATCTTTTGCGGCTGGAAAATTCCGCCCAATTCTGCACCAACCCGGCTTATGCCCAGCCTGTCCGGGATGTGCTGGACTTAAAGCGCAGTATTCCGCTCTCTCAGGCGGCTATGGAAGTGCTGGCAGTGGTGGCTTATAATCAGCCTGTGACGAAGGCTTTCGTGGAACAGGTAAGAGGCGTGGATTGTTCCGGTGTCATCAGCAGCTTGGTGCAGAAGGAGCTTTTAGAGGAGCGCGGACGGCTGGAGCTGCCCGGCAGACCTTTGCTGTACGGCACGACAGAAAACTTCCTGCGCTGCTTCCAGCTTTCCTCGTTGGATGAGCTTCCGCCGCCTCCCAGCGACGAGGCAGAGGAACAAGAGCAGGAGCTCACATTTGACGGAATGTAATACGGCCGGGAAGGACGATGGAGCATGACGGTTTTCTTAGTGATCTGCGGCGTTCTCCTGTTTCTGTTTCTGCTGACATTGTTCCCATTGCGGATCCATGTTGGCTTTGAACAGGAATTTTCCTTGACGCTGCGCTATCTTTTCCTTCGATTTCACATAGCTCCGGGTAAGGAAGAACCTGAGCCGGAAAAGAAGCCAAAGAAAAAGAAGGAAAAGACAGAAGAAAATGAGAAAGAAAAAAAAGTAGATATCAAGTTGATGTTGAAGCGTCAGGGCGTTTCCGGCTTTCTGCAATCTCTCTTTGAGCTTGTAAAGCTGGTGGCAACTGACACCAAACGGCTGTTATCTCACTTAAAGCTGCGCAAGTTCGATTTGTACTTATGCTTGGCAGGGGCGGAGGACGCCGCCGCGGCCGCCATTCAATACGGACAGGTTTCCGGAGCGGTGTACTCTGCCTGCAGTGTTCTGTTCAAACTGATGCGCTGCAAAAAAGGGGCCGTGTCCGTCGATCTGAACTATCAGTCCGAAGAAAGCACGGTGGTGTTTACCGGCGTACTTTCCATTCTTCCCATTTTCTTGCTGAGAGAAGGTATTTCTCTGCTGATACACGGACTTCCTGTTGTTATGAGACTGCTGAAGTCTGGAATGCGTCCCACGAATCAAACAGAAAGGATTTCGCAAATGCGAAAGCAGGGTGAACAGCAATGAGCGACAAAGTAAACAATTTGATGGACGTGACCATGGAGAAGATCAAGAACATGGTGGATGTGAACACCGTCGTCGGCGAGCCCATCACCACGCCGGACGGCACCACTGTGATCCCCATTTCCCGGGTGAGCTACGGCTTCGCTTCCGGCGGCTCTGACTTGCCCTCCAAGGCACAGCCCTCTCCCGGGCTTTTCGCTGGCGGCAGCGGAGCGGGCATTACCGTGGTTCCCATCGCATTCCTTTCCATTTCTCACGGAAACGTGCGCGTCCTGCAGATCGAGCCCTATGTGGGCTCCGTGGACAGAGCACTGGAGAAGATCCCCGATGTGGTGGACAAGATCGCCGCACTGATCCAAAAGAAAAAAGACGATGAAGCTGAGCAGGAAGATGTCCCTGCTGAGGAATCCAAGGAGTAATATGTCTTTAGGCAGTGCCGCACAGAGAAGTGTGACATTGTCTCGCATATCCATCTGCCTTTCTCGCATACTTATGAGCGAAGGCGGGTGATGGGATGAAACGATTTTATCGGCGTTTACTAGGGGGGTTCTGCGC
>JAFLRP010000004.1 GCA_022511515.1 Acutalibacter sp. | reverse complement strand
CAGAGGTGAATGAGATGAACTTGAAAGAGCTTGAACTCCTGAGCTGGGACTTGCGTCAAGATGTGCTGGACATCATTATGTCCGGCGGGGGAGGGCATATCGGCGGCGATATGAGCCTCTTAAACGCCCTGCTGGTGCTGTATGAAAATCATTTGAATATCTTGCCGGAGACCGTCAATGACCCTGACCGTGACCGCTTTGTGCTCTCCAAGGGCCACTCCATGGAGGCCTATTACGCGGTGCTGTGCCATAAGGGCTTTCTGGACTTAGCAGATGTGAAAGCACGGTTTTCTAAATTCGGTTCGCCCTATATCGGCCACCCGAACAACAAGCTGTCCGGCATTGAAATGAATTCCGGCAGCTTGGGGCACGGACTGCCCGTCTGCGTGGGCATGGCTCTGGCAGGAAAGCGGGATAAGAAAAGTTACCGCGTCTACACCGTGATGGGCGACGGCGAGCTGGCCGAGGGTTCTGTCTGGGAAGGCGCCATGGCGGCGGGGCATTATCATCTTGACAATCTCTGCGCCGTGGTGGACCGCAACGGGTTGCAGATTTCCGGTACGACAGAAGAAGTGATGTCCCATGAGCCGCTGGCAAACCGTTTCGCGGATTTCGGCTGGCATGTGCTCAATGTCAACGGCAATAACATCGCCGAACTTGACGAAGCCTTCTCCAAGGCAAAAACGCTGAAGGAAAAGCCCACTGTGATTATCTCCAACACCACCAAGGGCTACGGTTCCCCGCTGATGGAAAACAAGGCAAGTTGGCACCACCACCTGCCCACGGCCGAGGAATACGAGCAGATCAAGGCGGATTTTGCCGCCCGAAAGGAGGCGGTGCTCCGTGGCGAATAAAATCCCCAATCGGCAGGCCATTTGCGACACGCTGATGGCTCATGCCGAGACGGACAAAAGCATCTTCGTGCTGTGCAGCGACAGCCGGGGCAGCGCCAGTCTGACGAAATTTGCCGAGACTTATCCCGAGCAGTTTGTAGAGATGGGCATCGCCGAGCAAAATCTGGTCAGCGTAGGCGCGGGGCTGGCAAGCTGCGGCAAAAAGGTCTTTGCCGCTTCGCCCGCCTGTTTCCTCTCCACCCGCAGCTACGAACAGGCCAAGGTAGACGTGGCCTACTCCAACACCAATGTGAAACTCATTGGCATTTCCGGCGGCGTTTCCTATGGAGCGCTGGGTATGAGCCACCATTCCGCTCAAGATATTGCCGCGATGTCGGCCCTGCCGAATATGCGGGTCTATCTCCCCAGTGACCGCCACCAAACCAAATGTCTCATCGAGGCCCTTTTGCAGGACGAAAAACCTGCCTATATCCGGGTGGGACGCAACCCCGTGGAGGATATTTACACGGAAGAAAACTGCCCCTTTACTATGGATAAGGCAACTTGGCTCTGCGGCGAAGGGGAACAGGCGGACGTGGCTATCATCGCCTGCGGCGAACTGGTAAAGCCCGCGCTGGATGCCGCCGATCTCTTGAAAAAGGGCGGCATCAGCGCCAGTGTCCTCGATATGTACTGCGTCAAGCCCATGGACAGGAAAGCGGTGGAAAAGGCTGCCAAAAACACAAAGGCCATCGTCACCGTGGAGGAACATTCCCCCTACGGCGGACTGGGTGCGATGGTGAGCCAAATCGCGGCGGAAACCGGCGGCGTGCGGGTACAAAATCTCTCTCTGCCGGACGCGCCGGTGATTACCGGTACTTCCCAAGAAGTCTTTGATTACTACGGGCTGAACGCTGAGGGAATCGCCAAGGCCGCAAAGGAGATGCTTTCATGAACTATGTTTTGAGTATCGATCAGAGCACGCAGGGCACAAAGGCGTTGCTTCTGGACGAAAATGGAAAATTGATCGCCCGGAAAGACCTGCCCCATGAACAAAAGATCAGTGACCAGGGCTGGGTTTCCCACGATCCCATGGAGATTTACCGAAACATGATTTCCGTTGCGCGGCAGGTGATTTTTGACAGCGGCATTGAGAAAGAAAGGATTGCCGCTGTCGGTATCTCCAACCAGCGGGAGACTTCCCTTGTCTGGGACAGGGACACCGGCTTGCCCGTGGCGGACGCGGTGGTCTGGCAGTGCGCCAGGGCGCAGGAAATCTGCGAGCGGCCTGCTATCAAGGCACAGACGGAGAAAATCCGGCAAAAGACCGGCATGCAGCTCTCGCCCTATTTTCCGGCTGCAAAAATCGCTTGGCTGCTGGAAAACGCCCCCGGTATTGAAAACAAAACCCTCTGCGCCGGGACGATAGACAGTTGGCTTGTCTATAAGCTGACAGGCGGAAAAAGCCTTAAAACCGACTATTCCAACGCATCCCGCACCCAGCTTTTCAACATTCACACCCTCGCTTGGGACGAGGAAATCTGTAAGCTGTTCGGCATTCCCACGGAGATTTTGCCGGAGGTCTGCATGAGCGACAGTAACTTCGGCGAGACAGATTTCGAGGGCTTTCTGCCGAAGCCCATCCCCATTCACGGGGTGCTGGGGGACTCCCACGGCGCGCTGTTCGGGCAGGGCTGTGTCAAGCCCGGCATGGGTAAGGCCACCTACGGCACGGGTTCTTCGGTGATGATGAATATCGGCGAAATGCCCGTTCTCAGCGAAAGCGGCGTGGTGACTTCCCTTGCGTGGGGCATGGACGGCAAGGTGGAGTATGTGCTGGAGGGCAACATCAACTACACCGGCGCGGTGACCACATGGATCGTAAGCGACGTGCATCTGCTGGATTCCCCCAAGGAAGCTGGACGGATCGCCCTTGAGGCCGATCCGGAGGATGGCACCTATCTCGTCCCGGCGTTTACCGGGCTGGGCGCGCCCTATTGGAACAGCGACGCCCGGGCAATGTTCTGCGGCATGAGCCGCACTACGGGCCGCGCCGAGCTGGTCAAGGCGGCGGAGGAGTGCATTGCCTACCAGATCGCCGACGTGGTGGAGGCCATGAACGCTGCCGCACCTACGCCTTTGACAGAGCTTCGGGCGGACGGCGGCCCTACCCGGGACAAATACCTGATGCAGTTCCAGAGCGATATCTTGCATCTGCCCATTTCCATCCCGGAGAACGAGGAATTGTCCGGCATGGGGGCAGGATACTGCGCAGGCATCGCCGCAGGGATTTATCCGAGAGACATTGCGGATCGCCTGCATCGAAGCGGCTATATGCCCCAAAAGGGGCAGGACTGGATCGACAAGCATTTCGGCGGCTGGAAACAGGCTGTGCAAATGCTGCTGAATGCGTAAAGATGTCATAAAGGGCTGGATTCAAGCCTGATTTACAGTAGGAAAGAGGCCTCATCGGAGGTCTCTTTCCTTTTTGTCCACCGAAAACCCCACCATGGTGGCGGGGTTCCAAAAAGATTACACCGGCTGCACAATTTGGGGCAGTCCACTGTTTTCAGGCTTCTAGTATATATTTTATGTTCTCTTACAATGTATATTGACGGATCCGAATTTCAGATTTATCATGGTATCAGAGTGGATTTTACAGTTGAAGGAGACCCGGCTATGAACGAGACGATCAAAAATCTGCTGGCTGGCAAGTGGGAAAATCATCTGATGCCTTTCTTCTGGCAGCACGGCGAAGATGAAGCGACTTTGCGGGAATATATGGAGGCCATCAATCGGGCAAATTGCGGCGCTGTCTGCGTGGAAAGCCGCCCGCATCCTGACTTTTGCGGTCCCAAATGGTGGCAGGACATGGATGTAATTCTGGACGAGGCCCGCAAGCGGGGCATGAAAGTCTGGATTTTGGACGACAGCCATTTCCCCACGGGCTTTGCCAACGGCGCGGTGAAAAACGCCCCCTTGGAGCTCCACCGCCAAAGCGTGTGCGCAAACAAAATCGAGCTGACCGGCGAGGCAAGGACCGTCACCTTGGAACTTGCCGGGTTGATCCCGCCGGAGTACGAACCCATGGGCGCCATGGAAAAGGTTGTGTTCCCCGGCATGCTAAAAGATATGCCCCACTTTGACGACGATCAGATCATTGCGCTGACCGCCGTCGACCATGCTGCGGGGGAGCAGTTGTATCTTCCCTATCACGGCGAGGGCAGGATCGATTGGGAAAAGCCCGCAGGCGATTGGACAGTGTGGGTCATCGGACTCAGCCGCAATGCCGGCGTCCACCGGGAGTACATGAACATGTTGGACCCCGCCAGTTGCCGGCTGCTGATCGACGCGGTATACGAGCCCCATTGGCAGCATTACAAAGAGGACTTCGGCAAGACCATTGCCGGATTCTTTTCCGACGAGCCGGAGCTGGGCAACGGCCATCTTTTTTGGTTTGACAATGTGTTGGGCACGGATCAGGACCTGCCGTTTTCTGCCACCCTGCCCAAAGAGCTGGAGACCCGCCTTGGCGAGGACTGGGCCAACAAGCTGTATCTGCTCTGGACGAGAAACGACGAGAAGGAAACCGCCTTTGTCCGCCACGCCTATATGGACGCGGTGACCAAGCTGGTGCGGGAAAGCTTCAGCAGGCAGGTGGGAGACTGGTGCCGGGAGCACGGCGTGCAGTACATCGGGCATTTGATCGAGGACGGCAACGCCCATGCCCGCACGGGCGCAAGTTTGGGACATTATTTCAGGGGTCTGGACGGTCAGGACATGGCGGGGATCGACGACATCGGCGGACAGGTCATGCCTCAAGGCGAGGATGAGCCCAGCGGCGGCATGATGGGCCAAAAGCGGGACGGCGAGTTTTACCATTACATGCTGGGCAATTTGGCGGCCAGCGCCGCGGCCATTGAGCCCGGCAAGCACGGCAACGCCATGTGCGAGATTTTCGGCGCTTACGGCTGGAGTGAGGGCGTGCGTTTGGAGAAATATCTGGCGGACCACTTTATGGTGCGGGGGATCAACCATTTTGTACCCCATGCGTTCAGCGCGGCAACCTTCCCGGACCCGGACTGCCCGCCCCATTTCTACGCCCACGGCCACAATCCTCAGTACCGGCATTTCGGGGCGCTCATGAACTACATGAACCGGGTCACTACCCTGATTTCCGGCGGCAGCAGGGTACCCCAAGCGGCGGTTTTGTATCACGGCGACGCCGAGTGGGCAGGGGAGGCCATGCTTACGCAAAAGCCTGCCCGAAAACTGTTTGAAGCCCAGATCGAATTTGACACCGTGCCCTGCGATATTTTTGCTGAGCCCGAACACTATAAAATGCAATCGACTGAAACTCTTGCGGTGAACGGCCGGCCATACAAGGCGCTGATCGTGCCCCGGGTCCAATACCTGCCCGCCGCGGCAGTGGGGGGGATCACTGAGCTAATTGCACATGGATTCCCGGTGTTCTTCATCGACAGTCTCCCCGAGGGCGTTTCCGACAGTAACAGAACCATCCCGGAAACATGGCAGAACGCAAAGGTCGTAGGCCTTGCGGAGCTTGTGCCCGCCCTGAAAGAGATCGGCGCATGTGAGACGGTCTTTCATCCTGCAAACACTTACCTGCGCGCAATGCACTATCAGGGAAAAGAGGAACTGTTCTATTTTGTCAATGAGAGCGCGGAGACTTGGAGCGGCACTGTTCGGCTGCCTGTACAGGGCGACTGTTTCCTCTACGATGCGTGGGAGAACAAGGCTTCCCCGGCGAAAATCGTGAACGGGAAGCTTGCTCTGTCCATAGAGCCTCTCAAGAGCGTCATTCTGATCATGGGCAAGGCAGATCATCTGCACGCGGCCCTAAACTTTGAGGGTGCGGGGGAGATACTGTCCAACTGGATGCGCTCGACCTGCGGGAGCATTTCCTATCCTGTTTTCGGAGAGAAAAAAGCCGTGACTCTGCCCGATGATCTGGCGGAAGAGCAGCCCGAGTTCTCCGGTTTTGTGCGGTACGAGACTGCTGTACGGATCGATAAAGCTGAGCAGGTCTTGTTGGAGATCACCGACGCCCAGGAGGGTGTGGAGGTCTTTGTCAATGGCCGGTCCGCCGGCATTCAGATCGCTCCGCCCTTCCGATATGACATTTCCAAGCTGGTGCGCCCCGGCGAGAACGAAATCACCATTGAGGTGGCCACCACGCTGGAGCGCTGGTACTATGGCGTATCCAAGGATGACCCGCGGGCCAAGTTCATGGGCTTGACCGAACCCGCCTGCGGCAGCGGCATCACCGGTACGGTAAAACTGATTTGCAAATAAAGATCTCGGCATAAAAAGGAAGGAAGCTCTCATGGGCTTCCTTCCTTTGTGCCGGAAAATCAATCAGCAGCAGAAACACTCTTGACTATTGCCGATTACCTGTTAAAATGGTAGGCGGTCATTCTGAAGGGGAGAGTTTTATGACACGGACAAAGACAAACGGCATCACCGAGGGCGTGATCTGGAAACAACTGCTGATCTTTTTCTTCCCGATTTTGATCGGCTCCTTTTTCCAGCAGCTCTACAACACGGTAGACACCATCATTGTGGGCCAGTATGTGGGAAAAGTGGCGCTGGCAGGCGTGGGAAGTACCGGCACGCTCATCAACTTGTGGGTGGGCTTTTTCATCGGACTGGCCTCCGGCGCTTCGGTGATCATTTCACAATTCTTCGGTCGTCAGGATGAGGAGAGCCTCTCCAAGGCGGTGCACACTTCCATTGCTTTAGCGCTGGCGGGCGGCGTGCTGCTTATGGTCATCGGTCTGCTGACTGCCCAGCCTTCTCTCAAGCTGCTGGGCGTTCCGGAGGAGATCATGGGAGAGGCCCTGACATATATTCGCGTGTACTACGTGGGCATTATCGCCTGTATGATCTATAACGTGGGGACCGGCATCCTGCGGGCTATCGGCGATTCTAAAATGCCCCTGTATGTGCTGATCGTCTGCTGTCTGGTAAACATTGTGCTGGATCTGCTGTTTGTGGTGGCCTTTCACTGGGAGGTCTTCGGCGTGGCTCTGGCCACAGTGCTGGCAGAT
>JAFLRP010000003.1 GCA_022511515.1 Acutalibacter sp. | reverse complement strand
CGGGTCCCGCATATTGAAATTGCCGGAAGCGAGATCGATTTTGGCCCGGAGGGTCATTCTGCCGTCCTCAAATTCCCCCGCCCGCATGCGGCGGAACAGGTCAAGGCTTTCCTCCTTGGGACGGTCACGGTAGGGGCTGGTAGCAGGGGTGGTCAAATCTCCCCGCATTTCCTTCATCTGCTCGGGGGTCAGCTCGCACACATAGGCAAGACCCTTTTCGATCAGCTCTTCCGCTCCCTTGTACATGTCCTCAAAGTAATCGGAAGCGTAGTAGAACCGGTCGTCCCAATCGTAGCCCAGCCAGTGGATATCCTCCTTGATGGCGTCTACATACTCCACGTCTTCCTTGACGGGATTGGTGTCATCCATGCGGAGATTGCAGATTCCGCCGAAACGCTCCGCCGTGCCGAAATCGATGTAGATTGCCTTAGCGTGGCCGATGTGCAGGTAACCGTTGGGCTCAGGGGGAAACCGAGTGTGGATCTGCATGCCCTCTGTTCTCCCGCCGGGAGCCATGTCCTCTTTCACAAAATCGTCGATAAAGTTGGTGCTGGCGACTTCCGCCACGTCCACCTTTCGTTCTTCACTCATACAAAAACCTCCTAAAAAGGTGTATTTTAGAATTTCTCTAAGCCTGCCTTCAGGCGGCGAAGGGCTTCTTCCCTGCCCAGCAGGGTCAAAATTTCCATGGCCCCGCCGGGGGTGACCAGCGTGCCCGCCGCCGCAATGCGCACAGGCCACAGCAGCGTGCCGTTTTTCACTTCCATGCGCTCGGCAAGGCCAATCAAAGACTCGTGAATACTGTTTAGCTCCCACGCGGGGAGCTGCTCCAGCGTTTCAATTGCCGCTTGGAGCATTTGGGGCGAATTTTCTAAGGTCGTCTTGCTCTTTTTGTTCACGAAGAAATCCGCCGGGTAATCGGGCAGTTCCCGGAAGAAAGACAGCAGTCCGGGGATTTCGTTAAATTTCGTGATGCGCGCCTGCAGAATGGAATGGAGCACGTCCCAAGGCTTTTCTTCTTGCCCGAAGACCTCTTGATAGTAAGGCATGGCGTGCGTTAAAAAATCCTCGGCGCTCATGGCCTTGATGTATTCGCCGTTGAACCAGTTGAGCTTGTCGTAGTCGAACACCGCCGGGGACTTGCTGATGCCGTCCACGGAGAAACTTTCCGTGAGCTCTTGTAAGCTGAAGATTTCCCGGTTGTCCTTGGGGCACCAGCCCAGCAGCGCAATGTAATTCGTCACCACTTCCGGCAGGTAGCCGTCATTTACCAAGCCCTCAAAGCTGGTAGAGCCGTGGCGCTTGGACAGCTTGGACACGCTGCCGTCCTCGTTCTTGCCCATGATCAAAGGCAGGTGAATGTAGGTGGGGATTTCCCAGCCAAAAGCTTCATACAGCAGGTTGTATTTGGGCGTGGAGGTCAAATACTCGCTGCCCCGCACCACATGGGTGATGTGCATGAGATGGTCGTCGATCACGTTGGCGAAATTGTAGGTGGGGTAGCCGTCCGCCTTTAAGAGGATTTGATCCTCGATTTCCTTATTTTCAATGGTGATCTCCCCGAACACAGCGTCCTGGAACGTAGTGGAGCCGGTAAGGGGCACTTTTTGCCGAATCACATGGGGCGTGCCGGCTTCCAACAGACGGGCGACCTCCTCCTCCGGCAAATCCCGGCAGTGGCGGTCATAGCCGCCCAAGCCGCTTTCGTCGTGGAGAGATTCCAGCCGCTCCTTGGTGCAGAAGCAGTAGTAGGCCTGTCCCTCTTTGACGAGCTGCTCCGCATAAGGGCGGTACAGGTCCTTCCGTTGGCTTTGGACATAGGGGCCGTACTCCCCGCCCAGGTCCGGGCCTTCGTCGTGCTGCAGACCCACTTGTTTCAAGGTTTCATAGATCACCTGCTCCGCGCCTTCTACCAGACGTTCCCGATCGGTGTCCTCAATGCGCAGGACGAATTTCCCGCCTTGGGATTTCGCCACCAGATACTCATATAATGCCGTCCGCAGATTTCCCACGTGCATGAAGCCGGTGGGACTGGGCGCAAATCTTGTCCGAACTATGGCCATACGGATTTCCCTCTTTCACAAAAACATATCGCAATTTCCTTTTATTGTATCTCAAATGGCTCGTTTTCGCAATAGAAATCTATATTTTTCCCTTTTTTCGTGTTTTCTTGAAAAAGCAGAGAAAATTTGGTACAATTTTCAGAAATCAGGCCCACTGTATGCGTTGTCTTTGAGGTATTCCACGTATTCTTCCAGACAAAAGTCCAGCCGTTCCATTTCCTTTGCGTGGGCTTTTCCCACGTAGCGATAATGCCAGCTTTCCCGGTCGATGCCGGTGACTGCGGACTTTTCCGGCTTGTAGCGCTGGATAAAACCGTACTCTGCCGCGTGCCGGGACAGCCAGCGGTAGGCGTCGCTTTCTTCAAAATCATCAGTCACATCGTTTAAGTCCACCGCGAACCCGGTGTGATGCTCGCTGTAACCCGGCTGGGCAACCGTGCGCAGCGCGTCCTCCTGAGCTTCTTTTTCTGTCATACCGGCGGTTTCGTTATTTTTGATCGCTCTGTCCAGCACGATCTCCTGCTGCCCGGGACTGCGATACCCCGACACCACCCAGAACCAGATATTTTCTTCCGCCGCCGCGTCGAACATGGCGATCAAGCCCTCATAGGCTCTGATGTCGACGACTTCGTCGCCCACCATCCGGGGCGTGATCGTCCAATCCTCCGGCAGGGGATTGCGGCTGTTTACCAGCACCAGCAGGAGGTCGTCTTCCGGGCGGAAATTGACCCGCTGTTCGACTTGCGCGTCGGTCTGTGCGGCGCTTTGCAAATGCCTTTGGGTATCAAGATAACTAAACCAATTCACCAGCAGGCACAGGAGAATTGCCAGAAAAATCAGGATAGCAGAGATTCCGTCCCGTTCCACTTCGCGCTGCTCTTCCCCATTTCTTTTCATCAAGTCACGTCCTTTTCGTAAGTTCTCTGCTTATTTTGTCCAAAGTCCGCATATTCATCATAGAGAGAGGTATTTGATATGAAGCAGATTTTTGTGTACGGCAATCGGGAGAAATATAAAAATTACGCGGAAGCGCTGACCTTCTGTGGCGCCATGGGGATTTTCACGGAAAATCTCGATTTCGCCCGGTATTGCGACGGGCTCCTGCTCACCGGCGGAGCGGACGTTGACCCCGCTCTGTACGGCGCGGCAAATCTGGGCAGCATGGGCATTGACCGGAAACGGGACGAGGCGGAGATCAGCCTCATTCGCACCTTTTCCGAAAGCGGGCGGCCGATTTTGGGAATCTGCCGGGGCCTGCAAATCATCAACGTGGCGCTGGGCGGAGATTTGGTGCAGGATATTCCCACCGCGCCGGCCCACCGGTGGGAGGAATCCAGCGGGGACAAGGCGCATGGGGTGACCGCAGAAAAAGACAGCTTTTTGTACCCCTTGTACGGGGAGCGGTTTGCGGTGAACAGCGCCCACCATCAGGCGGTAAAAACTCCCGGGGAGGGCCTATCTGTTGCTGCCATGGCAGAGGACGGCGTGATCGAAGCTCTGGAAAACCGGGAGCGAAACATCTATGCCACTCAGTGGCACCCCGAGCGCATGGCGTTTCGCAAGGCGCGGCCTGACACGGTAGACGGACGGTATATTTTTGAATTTTTCCTGAGTAAGTGCTGAAAATTTCGTCCTTGACAACAGGGTGTACCAATGGTATACTTTAAAGGCTTCCTAGGAAGCCCTATATGCGCGAGTGCTGGAACTGGCAGACAGGCACGTTTGAGGTGCGTGTGTCCACGACGTACGGGTTCAAGTCCCGTCTCGCGCACCAGAAAATACCCCTTTTGTCTAAGACAAAAGGGGTATTTTCAACTAAATCCGCCTAACGGCGGAATAAATCCCTTCGGGATGAAATCATTTCATGATGAAATCCGACTTCGTCGGGAGAGAAGGGCGGATTTAATTTCATCTGAGGCTGAAAGCCAAAGATTTCATCCGGGCAAAGCCCGGATTTCATCGCGCTACGCGCGATTTCATTACATCACAAATCATTTTGGAAAAACACCTGAAAGCTCTGTCACATTCCCTCATTTTTTGCGACTGATACAATAGAGAGCCCCATATCGGCGTTTTACGGGAAAGGAGAGTGCGCCATGGATGATTTGATCATTATTGAGCTCTACCATCGGCGGGAAGAACAGGCCATCGCCGAATCGGATAAAAAGTACGGCGGCATGTGCCGTTCCATTGCTCTGCGGCTTCTCGGGTATCGGGAAGACGCGGAGGAATGCGTCAACGACACCTGGTATGCTGCGTGGAACAAAATGCCCCCGGAACGTCCCTCGTTCCTCGGCGCGTTTTTCGGACGGATCACCAGGAACCTGTCCGTCAGCCGGTGGCGGCGGGATCACGCCCAAAAGCGGTATGACGGCATGGAGATCATGCTCTCCGAATTGGAGGACTGCGTGCCGTCCCCCGATGCGCCGGAACAAGAAATAGAGCGGCATCAGTTGGCCGAGCTGATCAGCACGTGGCTGGACGGGCTGGAGCAGGAGGAGCAGTGGCTCTTTATCCGGCGGTATTGGTACGGCGACCTCGTAAAAGACCTGGCGGCGGAGACGGAGGAAAAGGCCAATTCCTGCGCCCAGCGGCTGCGCAGACTGCGCGTGAGTCTACGAGACTTTTTGGATGCAAAATCGATTGAGGTGGAACTATGAAATCAAACGACATTTACGACGGCATTACCGATATCCGGGACGATCTGATCGCAGGGGCAAATGCCGAGCCCAAAAAGCGGAAGCGCCAAATCAAACAGCTCTGGTTCAGCGCCGTGGCGGCAGTGCTGGTTTTTGCCGTCGTGGGCGGGATTATGTTCCGTTCCGGCGGCAGGGTCGAGCTTCATACCGCCGCCATTGCCCAGGCGGTCTATCCCGAAATGGTGCAATATCCCAGCGATCCGAGCGACTATGCGGCAATAGACGCTTGGTATAGCAGCAAAGCCGCCCAGCGCAGAGACTTGGGAGACGTTTCCGACTTGCAATCCTTCTTCTCCCGGAGTTCCGCCGCTTTCCTGACGGATACGGAGGAAAAAAACAAGGTCTACTCTCCCCTGAACGTCTACATGGCTTTGTCCATGCTGGCGCAGGTCACAGACGGGCAGAGCCGGGAGCAGATTCTAACCCTGCTGGGCAGCGACAGCATGGAGGACCTGCGGAAACGGGTCAATGATGTGTGGAACGCCAATTATCGGGATGACGGCGCATTGACCTCTATTCTCGCAAATTCTCTGTGGCTCAATGAAAACCTGGAGTTCAAGCAGGACGCCATGGACATTCTGGCAGAGGATTTTTACGCTTCCTCTTATCGGGGGAAGATGGGCTCCGGCGAATTCAATCAAGCCCTGCAAGACTGGCTCAACGAACAGACAGGCGGGCTTCTTCAGGAGCAGGCGGGAAATGTCAAAATGGACCGCAACACCATCCTTGCCCTGGCGTCTACAGTCTATTACACGGGAAAATGGAACAACGATTTTTGGAAAGAAGCAACGGCTTCCCAGACCTTCCACACCCCCACGGGAGATCGGGAAATCGACTTCATGCACCAAAGCGAATGGGATCTCTACTTTTGGGGAGATCATTTCACCTCCGTGAGACAGAGATTTGAGACGGGCGGCTATATGTGGTTTCTCTTGCCCGAGAAGGGCGTGACCCCGGAGGAGCTGCTGAATGACGCAGAGGCACAGGAGTTCCTTTTTACCAACGACAAATACAAAAATGATTGGCCGAAAATGCATTCTCTGACCATAAACAAGTCCATTCCCAAATTCGACGTATCCTCCCAATTTGACTTGATCAGCGGACTGATGTCATTGGGCGTCACCGACGTCTTTGACTCGACGGTTTCCGACTTTACGCCGATGCTGGAAGATGAATCTATCCCTGTCCGTGTCTCTGAGGTCAGTCATGCGGCCCGGGTCCTGATCGACGAGGACGGCAGCACCGCAGCGGCCTTTACCGTGATCATGATGACCGAGGGAGCCCCAACGGCGCCCCCCGAGGAGGAAGTGGATTTCGTGCTGGACCGCCCCTTCCTGTTCTGTATCACCGGAGACAGCGGCCTGCCCCTGTTTGTCGGGGTGGTCAATTATCCTGTGGAATGACCGCAGCAGCAAAAAGAGCCGGCAGTTTTTTCGTAAACTGCCGGTTCTTTTGCTTTTCTTTATCGATCTATTTTTAAAGATAAAATCTCCAGGGAAAATCTTTGGCTTCTTCGGCGTAGTCGATGCCGATCCGCTTGCCGATTTGAATTTTCTGAGGTGCTTTGTCTTCCGGGAAATCGGGCAGCCCTACTTCGGAGAGGCTGCCCACGATCTCCAATTCCCTCGAGCCGTGGGGCAAAGCGTTCAGGCTGCGGTCAATTTTCAGCCCGGCGCAAAGCTTTCCGGGCCCGTTCAGGAAATTCTTCCGCTGGTAGGTACTCATTTCCCGTTCCTTGCAGCCGAAGCGGTTTTCCGCGATGGTATCGACGCCATACCGCGGCTCCGCCCCGCGGATCAGCACCGCCGCCGGTTCGCCCTCGGGCTCAGTCACGAAATTCAGGCAGCAGTGCATGCCGTAAATCAAATAGACATAGGCTGTGCCCGGTTGGGCAAACAGCGTTTTCGTGCGTTCCGTTTTGCGGTATTGGTAAGCGTGGCACGCCTTGTCCAGCCGCCCGATATAGGCTTCCGTTTCCGCGATCTTCACCGCCAACACGGTTTTTCCGTATCTGCGGATCAGGTAGTTACCCACTAATTCTTTGGCGACTTGCAGCGTGTCCCGGTCAAAAAATTCCTGCGAGAGCATAGTGGTTTCCCCCGTTTTTTCTTTGAGAACAATTATACGCTATTCGGGCTGTTTTGTCACCTGCCCGTGGCACGATTCCCACGGAAATTGACATCTCCCCGGGGAGATGGTAGAATTTATCATACTTACCAAATCATGGCCGTCGCCGGCAT
>JAFLRP010000002.1 GCA_022511515.1 Acutalibacter sp. | reverse complement strand
GGATAGTGAGAAAAAACTATGAGCAGCACGGGCTGTACAAAAGGTCCCTTTTTCAGACTTCTGCTCATAGTTTTTTCTCACTATCCTCTCGTTAGATGGTACAGACTTGCGGTTTTCGCAACGCCTGTCGGTTTGAAAGTCTGTGTTCAAACACTATATTCCCGTGCGCTTACTTGCCGTTTCTGCGCCTTACGATAAACTTATCGCTGCGGTTGTGAGTCTTGCGGGTCTTGTAACCCAGCGCCGGCTTACCCCAGGGGGTAACAGGTCCGGGACGGCCCACAGGGCTCTTGCCTTCACCACCGCCATGGGGGTGGTCGTTGGGGTTCATAACGGAACCTCTCACGGTGGGTCTCCAACCCATGTGGCGCTTTCTGCCGGCCTTGCCGATCTTCACATTCTCATGGTCGATATTGGAAACCTGACCGATGGAAGCCATGCAGGTCTCGGGCACGTTGCGGAGCTCGCCGGAAGGCAGTCTCAGCAGGGCCATGCCGTTTTCCTTGGCCATGAGCTGGGCCATGATGCCGGCGGCTCTTGCCAACTGAGCGCCCTTGCCGGGATACAGTTCCACGTTGTGGATGAACGTACCCACGGGGATGCTCTTCAGGGGAAGGGCGTTGCCGGGCTTGATGTCGGCGTCTTCGCCGGATACCACCTTGTCGCCCACCTTCAGGCCGTTGGCGGCCAAAATATATCTCTTTTCGCCGTCCTCATACTGGACGAGGGCGATGAAGGCGGAACGGTTGGGATCGTACTCGATGCTCAGCACCGTGGCTTCCATATCGTGCTTCTGCCGCTTGAAGTCAATGATACGGTACTTCTTGCGGTTGCCGCCGCCCCGATGGCGGACGGTGATTCTGCCGTAGCTGTTGCGGCCGGCATTCTTGGCCAAGGGAGCCAGCAGGCTCTTCTCCGGGCCGTTCTTCGACAGGCTCTGATAGTCCGTGACGGACATGTTGCGCCTTGCCGCAGTAGTCGGCTTGTAATTTTTGATTGCCATTTGGTTTTCACTCTCCTGTTTCGGCTTTGCGGGGTTTGGCGATTTCCCCTTTCTTGCCGTGATACTTTAACTAAGTTCGATTAGACCATGCTCTCGAAGAATTCGATGGTCTTGCTGTCCTCGGTCAGGGTGACGACGGCCTTTTTCCAGCTTCTGGTATAGCCCTCAGTCCTGCCCTGACGGCGCAGTTGACCTCTGACATGGAGGGTGTTCACCTTGCTGACTTTCACGCCAAAGAGCTCTTCTACAGCTCTCTTGATATCGATCTTGGTGGCGCTCTTGCTGACCTCGAAGGTGTACTTCTTCAGGCTGTTGCCGTCCATCGTCTTTTCCGTGATAATGGGGCGGATGATGATGTCTTGTGCTGCCATTATGCATACACCTCCTCGATTTTAGCCACCGCATCCTTGACGACGATAAACTTGTCGGCGTTCAGGATGTCGTATACATTCAGGGTGTTGACCTGAGCGGTCTTCACGCCGGGAATGTTCCGGGCGGAAGCGATCACCTTTTCGTCCACACTGCTGAGAACGATCAGGGCCTTCTTCTCGCTGCCCACCGCCTTGAGCATTTCGGCGATGACCTTCGTCTTGTAAGCATCGGTCGTGATCTCGTCCACAACGATCATTTCCTGATCTCTCACCTTGGAAGAAAGAGCGGACTTCATGGCCAGGCGCCGTACCTTCTTATTGACGGTATAGCGGTAATCTCTGGGCTTCGGGGCGAACACGATGCCGCCGTGGGTCCACTGGGGGGCTCTGGTGCTGCCCTGACGAGCGCGGCCGGTGCCCTTCTGCCGCCACGGCTTCTTTCCGCCGCCGGAAACCTCTGCACGGGTCAGAGCGGACTGAGTGCCCTGGCGCTGATTGGCCAGATAATTCTTGACCAGGTCGTTCATCACAGAAACATTGGGCTTGATGCCGAACACGGCATCAGAAAGCTCCTGCTTCCCGACTTCCTTGCCCTGCATATTCAAAACTGCTACTGTAGGCATTCTGATTCCTCCTTCCCTTATGCTTTCACGCTGTTGCGGATGGTGACGATGCCGCCGTTGGGTCCGGGCACAGCGCCCTTGACGGCGATCAAATTGTTCTCTGCATCGACCTTGGCGATGACCAGATTCTGCACGGTGACGGTCTCAGCGCCCAGATGGCCGGCCATCTTCACTCCCTTAAACACGCGGGAGGGGTCGGAAATGGGGCCGTTGGAGCCGCCGTGGCGGGCCACAGGACCGGTACCGTGAGTCTCCTTCAGGCGGTGGAAGTTCCAGCGCTTGATAACGCCCGCGTAGCCCTTGCCCTTGCTGACGCCGGTCACGTCTACGTGCTCGCCGGCCTCAAAAACGTCTGCCTTGATCAGGTCGCCCACATTGAGCTCGCTGATGTCGTCCAGCCGCAGCTCCCGCAGGGTCTTCTTGGGGGCGACGCCGCCCTTGTCGAAGTGGCCCTTCAGGGGCTTGGTGAGGCGCTGGGGCTTCTGATCGCCGAAGCCGACCTGCACCGCCTCATACCCGTCGTTTTCGGCGGTCTTCTTCTGCGTTACCACGCAGGGACCGGCCTCGATGACGGTGACGGGGATGACCTTCCCCTTCTCGTCGAAGATCTGCGTCATGCCGACCTTCTTGCCGATGATTGCTTTCTTCATGTTTGTTCCTCCTGTTAGGTTATTGGTTGAGTTTCCTCAACATGACCCTCTGTCCGTTTGGTCGAAACCGGTAAGCCTTACAGCTTGATCTCGATTTCCACGCCGGCAGGGAGTTCCAGACCCATCAAGGCCTCTACGGTCTTGTTGGAAGGTCTGAGAATGTCGATCAGTCTCTTATGAGTGCGCATCTCAAACTGTTCCCGGCTGTCCTTGTACTTGTGAACAGCGCGCAGAATGGTGATGATCTGCTTCTCGGTAGGCAGCGGGACCGGGCCTGATACCCGAGCGCCCGTGCGCTTTGCGGTGGCAACGATCTTTTCGGCGGACTGATCCACCAACTGATGATCGTACCCCTTGATCCTGATCCTGATTTTTTCCTTGACTGCCACGTTAGTCGCCTCCTTGAAATTTAGTTGGCGGGCTGAGTTTTCCTGCCGAAATTCCCTTATTATGTTTTTAACACTGTTCCGGGTGTTTCTACCCGGGGCATCAAAAAACCGAAATCCGCATACGGATTCCGGGAGTGGGGAAAACCCATACATCCTTTGAAAGACATCAACACGGCCTGCCGGGGACGCCCGGCGGTTCCAGCCTTTCAAATTCTTTCGCCCGGTTTGAAATCGGACATACTCCACGGAAAAACCGGCTCAACGAGCCGCAACCTCCCGCTTCATCGCATATCTGGCGCTTCAGTAGGGGCTTTCCAAAAGCCGTCTCTCAAACGCCCTGTGCAGTCACGCTCAATTATAATACTACTTCATTCCGAGTTTTGCAAGGAAAATTTCACATATTTTTGAAAAATTTTTTAGCGATCTCATTTTCGCCCAATATCTGGTGGTTTTCTTGTTTCATCCCACTATTCAACGCGTGAAATCAAGCAATTTTCTTTGCGACAGTGTGTACCAGTTGCGCATTTTGGCGAATGCCTATCCCGACTGCCATGTTGCGCAGGCGTTTGTGGTTTGTAGCGGGTTTGCTAGGGGGCGCAGCCCCCTAGCAAACCTTCGCACGCGGCAGCATTGGTGAAAGGGTAGTGGCTGGAACGTGCGAAAGCAGGGGCTGGGGAAATGCTTTTTAGAGGATTGAGGTAATCAACCCCGCTTTCAATTTCTTCTGGCTTTTTCCGGAGGAATGAAGTACAATACCAATATCACGGGGCTCCGTCTGAGCGGGGCTTCGCCAAAAAGGAAGGGTTTTCTATGAAATTTACAAAGGGTTACTGGATGAATCTCCCCGGTGTGGAAATCGCTGACTGCGTACAGATTCGGGAGGTCAAAATCGAGCGGGACAGAGTGTACCTCTACGCTGTCCCCTATTTTCAGGACGATCGGGCCATGGGCGGCCCCGTGCTGGAGCTGTTCCTCTCCTCTCCCCAGCCGGACATTCTCCGCACCCAGGTCTACCATTTTATGGGCAGTGCCAAAAAGGAACCCCGCTTTGAGCTGAACGAATGCTCCCAGCCCTTGGACGTACAGGAATTTGAGGGCGGGCTTTCCATCAGGAGCGGCAAGACGGAGCTGCGTATCACCAAGCGCCCCGCTTCCTTTACCTATTATTATGAAGGCAAGTTCCTTACCCGCGTCGGCGACCGCTTTGGCCACGCCATGCTCAGCACGGTAAAGACCCCGGAGGGGCCCTTTATGCGGTGCCAGCTTGATCTGGACATCGGCGAAAAGGTCTACGGTCTGGGCGAGCGCTTCACGCCTTTTGTAAAAAACGGTCAGGTGGTGGACATGTGGAACGAGGACGGCGGTACCTGCTCCGAAATCGCCTACAAGAACATTCCTTTCTACATGACCAATCGGGGCTACGGCGTGCTGGTCAATTCCAGCGATAAAGTGTCCTTTGAGGTGTGCAGCGAGGTGGTCACCCGGATGCAGTTCTCCCTGCCCGGGGAAAAGCTGGATTTTCTACTGATCGGCGGCGGAGACGGCAAGACCGTGCTCCAAAATTATACCGCCCTTACGGGCCGTCCGGCGCTGCCCCCGGCCTGGTCCTTCGGCTTGTGGCTCACCACCTCCTTTACCACCAGTTACGACGAGAAGACCGTCATGAGCTTTGTGGACGGCATGGCAGAGCGGAAGATCCCTCTCCATGTGTTCCACTTTGACTGCTACTGGATGAAGGAAAACGAATGGTGCAACTTCACTTGGGACGACGCCATGTTCGATGACGCTCCCGGCATGCTCCGCCGGATGAAGCAAGATAAAAAACTGAAAATCTGCGTGTGGATCAACCCCTACATCGGGCAGAAGTCTCCCCTGTTCCGGGAAGGCATGGAGCACGGCTATCTGCTGAAGCGTCCCAATGGAGACGTATGGCAGTGGGACATGTGGCAGGCGGGCATGGGTCTGGTGGACTTCACCAATCCCGCCGCCTGGAAGTGGTATCAGGACAAGCTCCGCGCCCTGTTGGACATGGGCGTAGACTGCTTCAAGACCGACTTCGGCGAGCGCATTCCCACCGACGCTGTCTATTTCGACGGCAGCGACCCGGAGCAGATGCACAACTACTATACCTATCTATATAACAAATGCGTGTTTGAGCTGCTGGAAGAAGTCAAGGGCGAAAACGGTGCCTGCGTCTTTGCCCGCAGCGCCACGGTGGGCGGGCAGAAATTTCCCGTGCACTGGGGCGGGGACTGCTCCTCCAACTACCTGTCCATGAGCGAATCCCTCCGTGCGGGACTTTCCCTGTGTCTGTCCGGTTTCGGCTTCTGGAGCCACGATATCAGCGGCTTTGAGGGCACCGCCCCGGCGGACGTGTACAAGCGCTGGGCGGCCTTCGGCCTGCTGTCCACCCATTCCCGTCTCCACGGTTCCAATTCCTACCGTGTGCCCTGGCTCTTTGACGAGGAAGCGGTGGACGTGCTCCGGAAATTCACCAACCTGAAATGCACCCTCATGCCCTACCTGTACTCCTGCGCGGTGGAGACCCACCGGACCGGCGTACCCACCATGCGGGCCATGGTGCTGGAATTCCCTGGGGATGAAAATCCTGCGGACATTCCCTGTGCCGATCTGGACCGCCAGTACATGCTGGGTGACCGTCTGCTCGTCGCCCCGGTGTTTTCTAAGGAGGGCAACGTGGAGTATTTCCTGCCTGCCGGAACTTGGACGAATCTCCTGGACAACCGGGAAGTCGAGGGCGGCCGCTGGGTCCGCGAAATCCACGATTTCATGAGCTTGCCCCTGATGGTGCGGGAAAACTCCATTCTCCCCCTGGGCGCAGATGACCAGAACGTGGAATACGATTACGGCAAGGATTTGACGCTCCACGTGTTCCAGTTGAAAACGGAAGCGATTGCAGACATCAAGGACAAGAACGGTAAAGATCTGTTATCTGTCACCGGCAAGCATGAGGGCGATACTTTGACCTTCATCTTCCACGGCAAGGCGGAAAACCTGCGTATCCTGCTTCGCAATGTGTTTGAAATTGCCGACCTCACCGGCGCTCAGGCAGAAAAGACCGGGCAGGGCATTTTGCTTTCCGTGAATGAGGACTTGAACGAGGTCACAGTAAAGCTGTAATTGTTTTTGCCGGCTCTTGAAAAACTGCTATCAGAAAAATATAAGGTATGAGTCGGGTCGCTGAGTTTCGTTTTATAAAAACCAGCTTCACGGGTAAAAAAGCGAGGTGTTAAAAAGCACCTCGCTTATTCCGTTGCACAAATTTTTGAGGAGGTAGGTATTATCGAAAACAATACGTACGCATATATCCGCGTCAGCACGAAAGAGCAAAACGAGGATCGCCAGCTAATTTCCCTCCACGGGCTGGAGATCCCGGAGCTGAACATCTTTCTGGACAAGCAGAGCGGCAAAAATTTCGACCGCCCGCAGTACCGGCGGATGGTGAAGAAGCTGAAAAAGGATGATGTGCTCTATATCAAGAGCATCGACCGATTGGGCCGCAACTACGGAGAGATTTTGGAGCAGTGGCGGGTCCTCACCAAGGAAAAGGGCGTGGACATCGTGGTGCTGGACATGCCGCTGCTGGATACCCGGCGCGGAAAAGACCTGATGGGTACGTTTTTGAGCGACATCGTGCTGCAGGTGCTCTCTTTCGTGGCGGAGAACGAGCGCACCAATATCCGCCAGCGCCAGGCGGAGGGCATTGCCGCGGCAAAAGCCCGGGGCGTGAAATTCGGCAGACCGTCAACGCCGCCGCCCGATGACTTCACTGCGGTAGTAGCTCAGTGGGAACATGGAAACATTCTGTTTGACGAAGCCCTCCGCCGCAGCGGTTTGGCCGAAGCTACTTTTTACCGCCGCCTGCGGGAGCACCGGCAGATCAATAACCTGCCAAGCAGGAAATAGAGCGGTTGCCCTTTCCGTCGTTTTCCTGTATATTTAAGGTGAGGTGACTGCATATGAACAGAGATTGGCTCTTTACCGGCGACGGATATCTTTGCGACCTGCGGGCCGTGGGCGTTTTGGTGAAGGACGGTATGCTTC
>JAFLRP010000001.1 GCA_022511515.1 Acutalibacter sp. | reverse complement strand
ATGGGAGCGTGGCAGTTTGCCAAAGCGCAGTACACCGCTGAAAAGCACGGCTGGACGAAGTTTGTCACCATGCAGAATTTGTATAACCTCATTTACCGGGAGGAGGAGCGGGATATGATCCCGCTGTGCGAGGATATGCACGTCGGCCTCACCCCGTGGAGTCCCAACGCCAAGGGCAGACTGGCGAGAAAGCCAGGCACCGTCACCCAGCGGTACGATAACGAAGCCGTGGGCAAGCGGTTTTTCCCGCTGTCGGAGCAGTCCGACTTGGAGATCATTGACCGGGTCAGTAAGCTGGCCGAACAGCGGGGCGTGCCGATGATCCAAATTTCCTTGGCGTGGCTGCTCTCAAAACCCGCCGTTACCGCACCGATTTTGGGGGCAACGAAGCTGCATCACTTTGAGGAAGCCATCATCGGGCTGGACGACGTGAAGCTGACGGCGGAAGAAATCACCTATCTGGAAGAACCCTATACCGCCCATAAAGTGGTGGGGTTTTAAGAAAGGAAATAGCGATCATGCAAACAAGAACACTGGGCAAGTTAGAAGTTTCCTCCATTGGCACGGGCTGTATGGGATTTTCCCACGGGTACGGCGAAGCGCCCAAGGAGGAATACAGTATCGAGGCCATTCATAAGGCGTATGATTTCGGCTGTACTTTCTTTGACACTGCCGAGGGCTATGGAACCCAGCAGTTTTATCCCGGTCACAACGAGGAGATCGTGGGCAAGGCTGTCAAGGATTTCCGCAAGGACGTGGTGATCGCCACCAAGTTCCACTTTCATGTGGCGCCCGCTCCCGAGGAAAACCTATACGACGTGGTGCGTAAGCATTTGGACGCGTCCATGAAAAAGCTGCAGATCGACTATGTGGACCTCTACTATCTTCATCGGGTGCACGGAGAAGTGCCCGTGGAGGAAGTGGCTGCCGTTATGGGTCAGCTGATTAAAGAAGGTCTGATCCGGGGCTGGGGATTGTCTCAAGTCGGTGCGGACACGCTGCGGAAAGCCCATGAGGTTACCCCGGTTTCTGCCGTGCAGAATATCTATTCCATGGTAGAGCGGGACTGCGAAAAGGAGATTTTCCCGTACTGCTTGGAAAATGGGATCGGCGTGGTGCCGTTCTCGCCTATTGCCAGCGGATTTCTATCGGGCAAACTCAACGTGCAGAGCGATTTCACCCATCACGACGACGTGCGCAGCTGGGTGCCCCAGCTGACAAAAGAAAATATCGCGGCAAATCAGCCCATCATTGACCTGCTGTCCCGTGTAGCCGCCGAGAAGAACGCCACCAACGCACAGATTTCCTTGGCATGGATGCTGCATAAATACCCCAACTGCGTGCCGATCCCCGGTTCCAAAAACCAGGAGCGCATTCTGGAAAATCTGGGGGCGTGGAATGTGACCCTAACCGTTGAGGAATTCTCCGCTTTGGAGCAGGCGCTGGATGCCATTCCCGTTCACGGTCACAGAGGCCATGTGGAGTATGACGGAAATTCCATGCGGAATTGGAATAAAGAAAACAAGTGATTTTGGCAGACGCCGGGCAACTCTGCACGGTACGGCCCGCTTGACAACGTCCAAAAATGATTGTACAATCGTACCGTAACCGTCGGCAGGAAGTCGATGCAAAAACAAGACCGGAATACAAATCCAAGATGTAACCTATGAAAGGTGTACGCATTTGCAGAAGTAAATGCCGTATGCCTTTTTGCGTCTCTCAAATTTTCAAACGGAGGTCATTCTTATGAAAACCCTGTATATTCAATGTGAAATGGGCGCGGCGGGGGATATGCTCACGGCGGCGCTTCTGGAGCTTCTCCCCGACCCGGACGCGTTCCTCGCGCAGATGAACGCCCTCGGTATCCCCGGCGTGGAGGTAAAGCGGGAGAAATCGGTGAAGTGCGGCATCACCGGCACGCACATCTCGGTGACAGTCAACGGCGAGGAGGAAGAATCCCTCGATGTTCACGACCACTTCCATTCTCACGAACACAGCCACGAGCATGAACATTCTCATGGACACACCCATGAACACGAACATGAGCATGGGCATACACATGAGCACGCACACGATCATGCCCATTCCCACGGCGAACACCATCACCACAGCAGCCTTACGGATATAGAGCATATCGTCTCGCACCTGAATGTGAGCGAAAAGGTCAAGGGTGATGTGAACGCCGTCTACCGCCTTATCGCGGAAGCTGAAAGCCACGCCCACGGCACGCCCGTCAATGAAATTCACTTCCATGAGGTGGGCTCCATGGATGCCATCGCGGACGTGACCGCGGTGTGTCTTCTGATGGAACAGCTGGCACCCGAGGAAGTTGTCGTATCGCCCGTTCATGTGGGGAGCGGGAAAGTCCGCTGCGCCCACGGCATTCTTCCCGTACCCGCTCCCGCCACGGCTTATATTCTTCGGGACGTGCCCGTCTACGGCGGGAGCATCAGCGGGGAGCTCTGCACCCCCACCGGCGCGGCGCTTCTGAAGCATTTCGCAGACCGCTTCGGCAACATGCCCATCATGAAGGTAAATGCCGTCGGCTACGGCATGGGCAAGAAGGATTTCCCCGTCGCCAACTGCGTTCGCGCCATGCTGGGCGAGACGGAAATCGCCGCCGACGCCATGGTGGAGCTTGCGTGCAACGTGGACGATATGACGGCTGAAGCCATCGGCTTTGCGTCCGAAATGCTCTTTGAGGGCGGTGCGAGGGACGTCTTTACCATTCCGATCGGCATGAAAAAGTCCCGTCCCGGTACCCTCATCAAGGTGATTTGCTCCGAACAGGACAAGGAAAAAATCGCCGCGCTGCTGTTCAAGCACACGACCACCATCGGCGTGCGGGAGACGGCGCTGCGGCGCTACGTTCTGAACCGCCGTATCGAGACGGCGGAGACCCCGCTGGGTCCCGTTCGCCGCAAGGTCAGCGAGGGCTACGGCGTGTCCCGGGTGAAATATGAGTTCGACGATCTCGCGAAGATCGCCAGAGAACAGGGCATCAGCCTCGATGAAGCAAGGCGTATTGCCGAGGGAAAGTAAGCATTTCATCAGCGAACGAGAAATGACCTGCGGATTTCCAAATGGGGTTCGCAGGTTTTTGATTGGACATAACCTTATGGCTATGACGATATAAAGAAATAGTATTTGAACTTCTTCCCTCTCTGCTTTATACTGGTAGTAAGCAAAACTGTTAGGAGGATTTTCTATGCAAACGAAAGACTACAAGGACGGTCTGAAACTCTCCCGTTTGGGCATGGGCAACATGCGCCTGCCGGTGCAGGGGGACGCCCCCAATAGCCCCATCGACTACGAGCGGGCAAAGGCCATCATCGCCGAGGCCGTCCGCAGCGGCGTGAACTACTTCGACACCGCCTATGTGTATCACAGCGGCGAATCCGAGAGCTTTGTGGGCAAGGCGCTGGCTGAGTACCCTCGGGAAAGCTACCATGTGGCGACAAAGTTCAATCTCCGCGCCAACCCCGATTACAAGGCTCAGTTTGCCCAGCAGCTGGAGCGCCTGAACATGGACTATGTGGACTTCTATCTGCTCCACGGCATCGGCGACGATTCCTTTGAGGGCTACACCACAAACGGCTGCATCGAGTATTTTGACGGCATGAAGAAAGAGGGGAAAATCCGTTATCTGGGCTTCTCCTTCCACGGCTCGCCCGATACCCTGCGGAAGCTGCTGCCCCTGTATCCCTGGGACTTCGTGCAGATCCAGCTGAACTATTACGACTGGGTCTACGGCACTGCCAAGGAGCAGTATGAAATTCTCACCGAAGCGGGCATTCCCGTGGTGGTCATGGAGCCTGTCCACGGCGGCATGCTGGCACGGCTCAACGAAAAGATCGGCGCAAAGCTGAAGGCCGCCGACCCCGACCGCAGCCTTGCTTCTTGGGCCATGCGCTGGGTGATGGGTCTGGACAACGTGCAGGTGGTCCTCAGCGGCATGAGCGATATGGAACAGATCAAGGACAACGTGGCAACTTTCGCCGAGGCAAAGCCCCTGACCGGGGAGGAGCGGAAATTCGTAGAGCAGATCGCCGTGGACTACCACACCGATGTGTCCGTCCCCTGCACCGCCTGCCGCTACTGCACCGACGACTGCCCCATGAGCTTGGAAATTCCCAAACTGCTGGCGTCTTATAACGAGTATAAGATCGGCGGTCCCTGGCGGCTGATGCCCTTGAACGAGCTGCCCGAGGACAAGCGCCCCGCCGCTTGCGTGGCCTGCGGCTCCTGCACCGGACACTGTCCCCAGAATCTGGACGTGCCCAGCTACATGAAAGAAATGGCAGAGGCGATGAGCAAGTAAAAGCGCAACCCCCGCCGGCCGAAAGGACAGCGGGGGTTCTTTTACTGAAATTTAAGCGAGTGGATCACGTCTACGAACGTTTTCTCTGCCGGGGAAAGATCGCCGAAATCGTTGGCGATCAGCACCAAATCGGTTTGGATTTCCGGCGTGACGGGATAAATGAGATAATGCTCTTTGTACGGTTCTGCCAGCAAAGCGGACTGTATGCCAATCCCCAGCCCCTCCCGCGCCATGAGCCGCACGGCGGAGGAAGATATCCGCACCCTGCTGGGCATTCCGGACTACTACGGCATTGTAAACGCCGTATCGCTGGGCATGAAGAAGAACCCCACCGAGCGGCAGGAGCTTCAGTCCAAGGTGCGTTACGAAACATATTAAAAAGACAAAGTTGAAAGGTGTGATACCATGAAGAAATTCTACGCCATCAACGGCAGTCCAAGAAAGGACTGGAATACCGCCCAGCTGCTGGATAAGGCGCTGGAAGGCGCGAAAGCCTCCAGCCCGGACGAAAAAGTCATGACAGAACGCATCGACCTGTATGACTTGACCTATTCCGGTTGCCGCAGCTGTTTTGCCTGCAAAAGGATCGGCGGTAGCAGCTACGGAAAATGTGCTGTCCGGGATGACCTTTACGAAGTGTTGGAAAAGGTTCTCAATTCCGATGGGATTATTATTGGGTCACCGATCTATTACCGAAACATAACGGGAGGATTGCACTCTTTTCTTGAGCGGCTTATGTTCCCTTACACTGTGTACTCGCCACATCCTTCCGGGATCGAAATGCCGAAAATTCCCACCGCTTGGATTTACACCATGAATGTGAGAGAGGAAGACTTCAAGCGCATCACTATGAGAGATACCTCGAACTATGGGAGCGTTGGGGTTTCAGCGACAAACCGGAAGTGATGTACGCATTCAACACCTATCAGTTTGACGATTATGCGAAGTATGTGTCTGACTACTTCGACGAACAAGACAAAGCCGTATACCGCAGGGATCATTGGAACGAGGACTGCTATAAGGCATATCTGATTGGTCAAAACATTGCGGGGCAGAATTGATTTATGAATAAAGCTATCTCTTCAGAAGAAAACCTCATGGGGACGCAAAAAATGAGCCGCCTGATCCTTGCGACGGGTATTCCGCTGATGCTGAGTCTGCTCATCAATTCGCTGTACAACTTTGTGGACTCGGTGTTCGTGTCCCGGGTTTCAGAGGAAGCCCTGACCGCCCTTTCTTTGGCGTCCCCTGTGCAAATTGTTGTCTCGGCACTTGGGCTCGGAAATGCCGTTGGTCTCAACGCGGTAATCTCAAGAGCGCTCGGAGAAGGAAAGCAGGACCGAGTCAAAAAGGCGGCCAACGCGGCAATCTTTCTCGCACTGTGCTCTTGGGTCCTGATTTCCGTACTGTGCCTGCTATTTGTGCGTCCGTATTTTGCGTGGCAATCCGGCGGAAATGAAACCATCTCGTCTTACGGGCAGCAGTACCTCACGGTGTGCATGTTGTTTTCGTTCGGACAGATGGGACAATGGGTCTTTGACCGCTTTGTGATCGCCAGCGGGAAGTCAAATCTTTTCCTGTTCACTTTGTTTGCCGCGTCTTTGACGAACTTGATCTTGGATCCGATCTTCATTTTCGGCATGTTTGGGTTTCCGCGGCTGGAGGCTCTTGGAGCCGCCATTGCAACGGTGATCGGGCAGACCACCGGCATGATTGCGGGGATTTTGATCAATCGCCGGTGGAATAAGGAAATCCCCTTTTCTTTCACATTGCGTCCCGATAAATCTTGCGTTGCTGCCATTTTGAAAGTGGGCGTGCCATCCACTTTGGTGCAGATTCTCACATCCGCGGTCAACATCGTGATGAACTCAATCCTGCTGGCCTTTTCCACCACCGCGGTAGCGGTTTCCGGTGTCTGCGCTAAGATTCAGAGCGTTGTAACCGTGGGTGTGCATGGAATCGACAACGGGCTGATCCCTATCGTCGCGTACAATTACGGGGCAAATAAGCGTTCCCGGATCGACGAGGCAATCAAATGGACGCTGATTTACTCTGTGGCCTTCTACGGCGTATTCTTTCTCTTGCTGGAATGTATACCAGACATCGTGCTCACGATTTTTGAAGCATCTGATTTTATGCGGGAAATAGGCATTCCCGCGCTTCGAATTTTGGCGGTCGCGTACTTTGTCTCTATCCCGAATTTAGTCTTCGCCGCGGCATTACAAGGGCTCTCCCTTGGCACCAGAAGCATGTACCTTACCATGACAAGACAGGCAATTCTGCCAGTCGCCTTTGCGTTGATTTTAAGAATGTTTGGCTCTTTGAATCTTCTCTGGCTCACCTTTGTTCTGGCGGAAGCTGCGGGAATTCCTCTAGCGCTCTACCTTTGGAGGAAATCGCGAAACAGTTTGGAAATTGGTTAGGAGACGAATTGTTTTATATGGGCGTGCAGTCCGGAAATTCGATTTCTTTTAAGGAGTGGAATCAATGAAAAGCATATGTTAGGAAAACAGGGTTCAAATTTCTGCAATCGAAATCCATGGTGACAGGCATCCGGGCAGTTATAAGCATAGCATTTAGAAAACAAAAAGGAGGAACAGACAATGGAAAAATATTTCGGAGAAAACACCCCCAAGCTGGGCTTCGGGCTCATGCGCCTGCCCAAGCTGGAAGACGGCAGTATTGACATTGAGCAGACTAAAGAGATGGTGGACCTGTTCATGGACGCGGGTCTTACATACACTCTGCCGTCACAAAATTGCGCTGGAAAAGGACTTGCTGCTTCGCGGCCTCAGCGTGATCTACGAACGGAACAAGCTACG
>JAFLRP010000152.1 GCA_022511515.1 Acutalibacter sp. | reverse complement strand
AACTTGGGGTCGGGCTGGTGGATGAACAGGCTCTGCCCGTCGTGATAGTGGCGGTAAGCCTGATAGCCATACACGGAAAGCAGGGGGAACAAGGCGATCAACTGAATACTTTGCCGCAGGACGTTTTCCACCGAAATATCTTCGGCGGCTTCATCATAGGAATAGAGGGTGAGCACACTTCTGGCCAGAGTATTCATCATGTCTCCGCTGGGGGCTTTCATGATGATGTCCCGCACGAAGCTGGTAGGCAAAGTGCGGTAAAAGGCCAAAAGCTCGCAGAATTCCCGGAGGTCTGCTTCATTCGGAAGTTTACCAAACAGCAGTAAGTACGCGATCCGCTCGTAGCCGAAATTGTCCCCTTTGGGCTGGCGGCGGATCAGCTCCTCCACGTTGTAGCCCCGATAATACAGTTCTCCCTCGCAGGGGACACTTTGACCGTCCACCGTTTTGTGGGAGATAATTTCCGAAATGTGGGTCAGTCCCGTCAGGACGCCTTTGCCGTTTAGGTCTCGCAGACCCCGCTTCACGTCGTACCGGGTGTACAATTCGGGGTCGATATGACTGCATTCCTCGCACAGGACGGCAAGTCTGCGTACTTCCGGCTTGATTTCTGAATAAATCGACATGCAAATACTCCCTTTCTCTCTGAAATTTTACAGGCTATCGGGTGAAAAAATTGCCGAATTCCCCGGCAATCATATTGTTAAGGTCAAAATTATTTGCATAGAAATTATACAGGATTTTCAGGAATGATTCAAGAAACAAATTGTAAATTGTGAAAGGAACAGAAACCATGAGAAAAAAACACTTTCGGAGCCATCGGGTAAAAAATATTGCGGCATTTCTCTGTTTGGCAGTCTGCCTGTGGTGCGCAGGGACTTCCCTGCAGGGCTGGGCGGCAGAGGAAGGCCCGGGCGGAGGGCAAAGTGCCGAAAAAATCGGGACGAACACCCGCGGCTCCTCCGAATGGGGAGTCTCGGCGCTGCCGGGAAGACTTTCCATGCTGGAGGACAGCACCCGCGTTTCGGAAAGCCTTCTGCTGTCAAATGGCGGAGTCGTCCCGTTTCTGGAGGACATTCTGCCCGGAGCAGTGGCTACCCCCGATCCGGAGCGGAACAGCGCCCCGGTGGAGGAGATCGTTTTGAGCGGCGGAACACAGGTGGACAATTTCTTTGTCCGGGACACCACCGAGTCCGGCACGGATTTACTGGCAGAGCTGCTGGAAAACCCTTCCGTCCAGCTAAAAGGGGACGGAAGCGTGGAGATCCTGCTCTACCACACCCACACATCGGAGGCCTATTCCCGGCAGTACACCGGTTTTTACTACACGGATATGGACACCCGCACCCAGAATCAGGACATGAGCGTGGTGGCGGTAGGCGAAGCGGTGAAGCGGGAGCTGGAGGCCCGGGGGTATGGGGTCGTTCATGACACCACCGTCAACGACACGCTGTTCAACGGTTCCTATTCCCGCTCTTGGGAGGTGATCCAGAAAAATCTCGCAGAATACCCGGGCATTCAGGTGACCATTGACCTGCACCGGGATTCCATGACCACGCAGGAGGGACTGAAATACAAACCCACTGCTGTGATAAACGGCAGAAAGGCGGCACAGATCATGCTTCTGGCGGGCTGCAACGCCCACGACGATTGGGAGGATTTCCCAAACTGGGAGCAAAATCTCCGCCTGATGCTCCGAGTGCAGCAAAAGGCGGCGGAGTTGTATCCGGAGTTCGTTCGGCCCCTGAATTTTTCCAACAGTAAATACAATATGAACGCTACCCCCGGGTCTATGCTCATCGAGGTGGGTACAGAGGTCAACACGGTTTCAGAAGCCACTTATTCCGGCAGGCTGTTGGGAGAAATTTTGGCGGAGACCTTTGACAGCTTGAAATAAATTTTTCGTTTTTGCGTTTCTCTTACTAAAAGCGTAAAAAATGGGCAATCCTATCGATAGAACAGATTGAAAAGGAGCGCCCTTATGGAAAGGAAAAAACGTCAGCCATTTTATTTTTCACTGGGTTTTTCCCTGTTTCTTCTGCTGACAGCGGCGGGGCTGCTCACCGTGGACTATCAAGGCAGGCGGCTGAGCTTTGGAGATGACGATCTGCCTTTCCAGACAGCGGAGCTGCCAAACGGCGGGACATCGCTGCAAATCAAGGTACTGGGGGCAGAGGGGGAAATCGATATCACCGAGCTGGAAAAAATTTACCACTTTCTTTTGGATTTCAGTTGTATTCCCCACAGATAGTTGTTATAATAAACTTGGTATACTCTATATAGTGGGGAGGTGACTGCGTGAAGCTCTTGCGTGACACCCGCCTTTGGGTGGGTTTGCTGGTTGCGGCTTTTTTGCTTTTGTGGTGCGTCAGCATTGGAGTGACCCACGCAGTCCCTGCGCAGGAGCCTTTGCCCGAGCCCATTCAGGCGGCCGTCCCGCAGATCCAGCTCATCGGCATCATCGGCTGGGGACTGGTGGGATTGGGGTTTTTGGGTGTTTTGGTGGCGGCGATTTTGAACCTCACCGCAAGACCCAAGCCCCGCCGGCACACCATGCGGACAGTCGGCAAGCCCAACAGTCCCTATAAGGTCATGAAATCGGTGTACACCCCCGCTCCGCCCCACCGTTACCAGCGGCGGGCGGTAGAGAGAAGATACAGATAAATTTTTCGGAGCCATGCGTTAAGCGCGGCTCCTTTTTTGTGGGGAAAGCCAAAAATTACACTTCCCTTTTCAAAAAGATTATTGTATGATGGAGATACCAAAGTTCTGCTCGGGAATCTTGCTTACATTTTCATAGCGCTTGCTTCCCGGGCAAAAAAATCGGGAATCTCGCTTGCGTTTTCGCAACGTTTGTTTCTCGGGCAAAAAAAGAGAGGAGTTAAAAAGTATGGCTAAAATTATTGGCAGACCGGCATTGAAAAATATGCCGTGGCAGGACAAGCCCGCCGGGTACGATAAGCCCGTGTGGCGGTACACGGAGAATCCCATTATCAAGCGGGACGCCATCCCCACCTCCAACAGCATTTTTAACTCTGCTGTGGTGGTGTTCGGCGACGCCTACGCCGGCGTGTTCCGGTGCGACAACCGGGGCGTAGAGATGGACATTTTCGCGGGATTTTCCCAGGACGGCATTCACTGGGAGATCAACCACGACCCCATCGTCTTTGAGGGCGAAAAGGACGTGATCCGCAAGGAATACCGGTACGATCCCCGGGTATGCTTCATCGAGGATCGCTACTACATCACCTGGTGCAACGGCTACCACGGCCCCACCATCGGCATCGGCTGGACGAAGGATTTCAAGACCTTCCACCAGTTGGAGAACGCTTTCCTGCCCTACAACCGCAACGGCGTGCTGTTCCCCCGGAAGATAGGCGGCAACTTCGCCATGGTGAGCCGCCCCAGCGATACGGGGCACACTCCCTTCGGTGACATTTTTTACAGTGAAAGCCCGGACCTCTGCTACTGGGGCAAGCATCGCTTCGTGTTTGGCACGGCAGGAGGCTGGCAGTCCAAGAAAGTGGGCCCCGGCCCCACCCCCATTGAGACCGACGAGGGCTGGCTGATGATCTACCACGGCGTGCTGAATTCCTGCAATGGCTTTGTGTACCGCTTCGGCGTATCGCTGTTGGACATTGACCGTCCGTGGATCGTCAAGGAGCGCGGCAACTTCTACGTATTCGGCCCGGAAGAGCCCTACGAGCTGACGGGCGATGTGCCCAACGTGACTTTCCCCTGCGCCACTCTGACCGACCCGGAGACCGGCCGCATCACGATTTATTACGGTGCTGCCGACACCGTGACCGGCTTGGCTTTCACCACTGTGGACGAGCTGCTTTCCTACATGCGGAAGTACCCCATGAATGTTGGGGATCAGGAGAACAAGTAAGAATTAATTGTTAAAAATCGCCTCCGGTTTCCCGGAGGCGATTTTTGTGAAGTTCCCAGCCACAATACGGCTGGGAACTTTTGCCCCGAGCAAGCCGGGGGGAGATCAATGTTTAAAGTATCCAATAGTGGGAAATCAGAAAAACGAATAAAAACCCCCGCCGGCATTTGCCGGCGGGGGTTTTACTTAGTTCAGATCAGTTCCCTGCTTGCAATCAGGCGATATAGCGATACAGGAAGGTCACAGCCTGAGCGCGGGTGCAGGTGGAGTTGGGGGCGAAGGTGGTGGCGGAAGTACCGGACACGATCTTCTTCTCAGAACCCCAAGCAACAGCGGTGCTGTAGTACTCCTTAGCGGGAACATCGGTAAAGGCAGCCTTGGCAGCAGCATTGGGTCTGCCTGCATGGCGCCAGATGAAGGTGACAGCCTGAGCGCGGGTGCAGGTGCTGTTGGGAGAGAAGGTGGTGGCGGAAGTACCGGACACGATCTTGTTCTCCACAGCCCACAGGACAGCCTTGTAGAAGTAATCGGACTCCTTCACATCGGTGAAGGGATTCACAGTGCTCTGAGGCTCGGGACGGCCGGAAGCACGCCACAGGAAGGACACGAACTGAGCGCGGGTAGCCAGAGCCTCGGGAGAGAAGGTGGTGGCGGTAGTGCCGGCCACGATGTTATTGGCAACGCCCCACTCAACTGCATTGAAGAAGTAAGAGGTAGCGGGCACATCCTTGAAGGTGGGCTCCTCATCGGGAGAGGGAGGAGTGGGCTCGTCGTTGCCGGCATCCTCTTCCCACTGAGCGGTGATCACGATTTCCATACCCTCGGTGATGTTGGTCACGCTGACGGTTTCACCGGTGGGCTGCTTGGTGCCGTTGACATCCCAGCCGGAGAGCTTATAGCCTTCACGGGTGGGAGCGGCAGGCAGGCTGATGGTCGCATTGCCGTCATAAGTGAAGCTGCTGGCAGTCTTATCAGCGGTGGTGCCGTCTGCCCAGGTCGCGTCATCCGCGCCGAGCTTATAAGTGACGGTGTAGTTGATCTTGACCAACTGGGTCCACACAGCGGTGAGCTCCACATTAGCATTTTCAGTAATGCCGGTCAAATCGAGAGTAGGCTCAGTAGCCAGCTCGTGAGTTACGTCATCTGCGTCTTTCCAGCCGGTGAGCTCGTAGCCTTCGCGAATGGCAGCATCGGAACCGAGCAGAGTGATGGTAACGGTACCGTCAGCGTTAGCTTCCTTATTTTCGACCTTATCGCCCTCAGTTTCGTCCGCCCACACTGCGTCGGCTGCATCCAGCTTATAGGTGACGGTGAAGGGGATCTTCTCCTCCTCGGGCTCATTCTCTTCCCAAACAGCGGTCAGGGTGATGGAATCGCCTTTACTTACATTAGAAATGGAAATCGGCAGATCTTCATCGGTGTAGGTCTCTTCGCCGTACTTCCAACCTGTCAGCTTGAAGCCCTCGCGCTCCTTGACGTCGGTTGCAGCAGGCAGAGTGTCGATTTCGATAGCACCATTGGTGATGGTTACTGTGATAGAAGCAGAAGTCGCATAAGCGCTGTCATCTGCCCACTCGCCGGGAGCGGGATCAAAGGTGACGGTAGCGGTCTCGGACTCTTCGTTCTCTCCCCACTGAGCGGTCAGAGTGATGTCGGCAGCACCCTGCTCCAGAGCAGGAACAGTGTAGGTGCCCTTGTGATAGGTCTTAGGCTCAGCGGTATCGTTGGAAGCGACAAAGCCCAGGAACTCGCCGGCATCCTCAGGAGCATTGATGTCTTCTGCAGTAGGCAGGGTGATCTGGTCTCCGGCCTTCTGATTCTCATACTCAGTCTTTACAACGGTATCCTTGAAGGTGCCTGCGCCAGCGCTCAGAGTAACCTTAACGGTGACAGGCTGGGGAACGTCCCAGACAGCAGTCAGAGTGACGGTAGCAGCCGGAACAGTGTAGTTGCCGGCGGCGTGGTAGGTTGACTTCTGGCAATCTTCGCAGTTGTCATTCCAGCCCTTGAAGGTGCCGTTTGCAGGCTTAGTCTCAAAAGCGGTATCAGCGTCGGGCAGGGTGATAACTTCACCGACCTTAGCCTCAACCTTCGCATTATAAGGAGCCTTCAGAGCGGCCTCCGCATGACCGGCCGCGAAGGTGAGCTCAGCGGTAACAGGAGTTTCCAAATCGTCGGGATCGGTATCAGCGGAGAAGACAGTGCCGCCTTCTTCCTTAGCCTTCTCCTGAAGCGCTGTCGTTTCACCATAGGTGTAAGTGCCTTCATCAACCAGCACAGCTTCGGCAGTCACCCACTCGGAATCAACAGGATCGGAGAAAGTACCGCCGGAAACAGCAATCGTGGTATCCTCGGCCTTCTCGGGAGCCCAAACAGCGGAAACATTTTCATTCGCGCTGGTGATCGTGCCGCCCGAAATTTCAACGTTCTCTACTCCACTGGACTCAACATAAATCGCAGCGCCCTGGGGATGAACCTGATGATCGGCAGAGGGCACAAACTTGCCATCGCCCTCCGTGCTGGAAGCAGAAAGAACGGTCTTTCCTTCTTCGCTCTCGCTCACTTCCAATTCGCCTTTTGTCATAGCGATAGCCGCTTCTTCGCACGCAATGGTGGAATCCTCAATGGTAACCTTACCCTTGGACATCTGCAAAATGCCGGCGGCTCCGCCGGTGATCGTAGAATTCTCAACAGTGACGTTCATCGCACCAACACTCTGCCAAGAGCATCCGATGGCAGCAACAGTGCCGGAATTCGTGATCTGGCTACCGGAAAGATTGACGGCTGTAACCAGGTCAGCCTTATCCTTGTTGAAGCAGTCAATCGCAGCATATTCCGCGCCACCCTCTTCGAGGACATGATTGATCGTAGAATTATTGACATTCAGAGTGGAGCGATAGTTCATGATCGCAGAGCAGTTCTTGGCATCGATGGCCACGCCATTCAGCGTCAGTTCTGCGGAGGTCGTGTCATCGACGTTCATCAGCAGAATTGCAGTGGTGGGAACGGGCGTCTCGACAGCTTCTGCCGCGACCGTAATGCCGCCCTTCTTGCCTTCCTTTTCGCCGCCCACAAACTTAACGTCAGTGCCCTGAACGCGGATACCCCAAGAGGTTCCAAAGCTACCGGTCGAGGTAACCGTAACGGTGTTTCCGTTAAAATTCAAGGTAACGCCATTTACCGCAATTTTATTGGCGGAGTTGGTGGGGTCAATAGAGGTGTCCTTCAACAGGTTGATGGTCTCATCGGCCTGCACCGCAGCGAGAGCCTCGGTAAGCGTCGCATAGCCTTCTTCGCCGATGCTGGCAACAT
>JAFLRP010000151.1 GCA_022511515.1 Acutalibacter sp. | reverse complement strand
CGATCTGTGATGGAGTACAATTACATCTTGGGCAACAAGACCATCATCTGCCACTGGCTCAACGAAGACGAGCGGGGCAGCCGGGACAACTATCTCCGGGTGGCGGAAAGCTTGAATGAGATCGGACAGAAGCTGAGGCGCAACGGTTTTGACTTCCTCTATCACAACCACGATTTCGAGTTCCGGGAGGTCTTTGACGGCAAGACCGGCCACGACCTGCTGCTGGAAAACACCGATCCCCTGATCCTCGGCGTGGAGCTGCACATCGGGCAACTGCCCCAGTTCGGCATCGACATTCCCGAATACATTCGGAAGTTAGGCAGACGGGTTAAGATTCTCCACGTCCACGCTTTTCAGCAATGGGGCGAACCCTTTGACAGCCGTCCCGGTTTAGAGCTTGCCAAAGATTTGGACGTGTCCTGGGCGATACTGGAAAACGTGTACCCCTTAGAGCACTGCAAGCCGGAAACCGTGGCCGCCGACGTGGAAGCATTGCGGCGCATGGTGCGGGAATAAGGGAAAGGAGAAATCCTATGAGCGAAAAGGTAAAAGTCGGCATTATCGGCTGCGGCGTCATCGCCAATATTGCCCACGGTCCGGAATATGAGCGCTTGCGGGATCAGGCGGAGATCGTAGCCGCCTGCGACATCGATCCGGAAGCTTTACATTCCTTCTGCGACAAATTCAAGATCAAGAAACGCTATTCCACCATTGCCGAACTGCTGGGGGACAAGGAAATTCAGGCGGTGGACGTATGCCTGCACAACAACATGCACGCCCCTGTTTCCATTGAGGCCATGCGCAGGGGAAAGGACGTGTACTGCGAAAAACCCATGGCCGGCTCTTACACCGATGCTGTGGCCATGATCGAAGCGGCCAAAAAATACGGCAGAAAGCTGCACATTCAGTTGGGCCAGCTCTACACGCCCGGCGCCTATGTGGGTAAGCTGCTCATCGACCACGGCCAGTTGGGGCACATCTACCACATACGCTCCACCGGATTCCGCCGGAGAAACCGTCCCTATGTGGACGGATACGGCAAGAAGGAATTCGTGAATTCCGCCATTTCCGGCGGCGGCGCGCTGCTGGATATGGGCGTGTATCACATTTCCCAGCTATTGTACCTGACGGGCAATCCCCAGCCCCAGCGCTTTGTGGGCCACACCTATCAGGAACTGGACATGGACCCTGTGCGGAAAGAGATCTCCGGCTACGACGTGGAGGAGCTGATCACCGGCATGATCGATTTCGGCGATCATCTCACCATGGATTTAATTGAATCCTGGGCCATGCACCTGGACAATTTGGAATGCTCCAGCATTTTGGGTTCTAAGGGCGGCATTCGTCTGGACCCCTTCAGCTATCATTACACGGAGCACGATGTGGTTTTCAACGCCACTATCGACGAATTTGACTTGAATTTCCGGTCTGAGACGGTCCACCCCGAACGGCTTTACTACCGTTCCAGCCAGGGCCATTGGCTGGGGGCGCTGCAGGGGAAATGCGACCTGCTGCCCACCGCCGAGATCGCCCTGAACACCCAGTTGATCCAAGAGGGACTGTACCTGTCCGCAAAGCTGGGCCGGCAGGTCACCGCCGAGGAAGTCATCGCTTCCAGCGTGTCCAAAAACACGGAAGTGATCGGGTTGTACGAGAAATAAGGAGCGAGGTGCTTCTATGTATCCATTATTCGACCCCGGCGTAAACGGCGTACGGGGAAGCATTGAGGAAATCGTTCCGCTGGCAGTGAAGTACGGCATTGAGGGACTGGCGGTACCCGTAGAGCTTTTGGAGGACCGGGCAGCGGGGAAAAAGGCAGTCGAACTTCTGCGGGAACACGGTCTGCGCTGGGGCATGCTCCCCACACCGGCGGACTTTTTCAGCGAGGACCTTTCGGATGAAGCTTTTTCCGCCGCCCTGGAAACATTTGCCCGTTGGGCGGAGGCGGGAGAGGAGCTGGGCGTGCGCTTCTGCTACAATCACGTATGGAGCGGCAGCAATTTTCGGGAGCACGGCGCGCAGTTTGAATGGGTCTTCAATCGGCTGCGAAACGTGTGGAAAATCGCCGACGGTCACGGCATTCGCTACGGCATGGAATTTTTAGGGCCTGTCACTCTGCAAAAGAGCTTTCGGTATCCGTTTTTCAACAGTCTTTCCGGCATTTTGGCGCTGGCGGACGCAGTCCATCCCCGCTGCGGCTTTGTGTTTGACACCTATCACTGGTATTGCGGCAGTGACCAGAGAATGGACGAGGCGTATCTGGCGGCGGCCCACGCAGGCCGCATGGCGGCTTTTCACATAAATGACGGCATACCCCACCGCTCCCGAGAGGAGCAGGAGGATATGGAACGTCGTCTGCCCCTGACCACCGGTGTCATCGATGCCGCTCTGCCCTGCCGTCTGTTTGAGCAGGCGGGCTATGACGGCCCTGTCCTGTGCGAGCCCATGTACCCCTGGCTTGGCAACCCGGAGGGCCGCTCGCTGGAGGAAACGGTGAAAACCGTGGCGGAAAGCTATCAGCGGCTTTTCAAAGCGGCAAAATAGAAGTACAATCAAAGAAACCGCTGAAAGCGCAATGCATTCAGCGGTTTTTTGATTGCAAAAACTTAAGGCAACGGGAGTTGAACACAAATCGGTTTTTACGGGCAGATTTCCGCCGATATGGCGTTAAACGCCTTGACAATACACCAAGTATTCTCTGCGGCGTTTGCCTTATCTCGACAAAAATCTGCTCCGGAAAAACTGCGAAGCACCTCACAGCGAGGATTTTTGAGGTGATTTTTGTCGTTTCTGATGCCGGCGGGCTGGCGCCCGCCAAAGAAGAAAGGGCAAAAAGCGACCAAAAGGTCCGCCGTGAGGCGGTTTGGGGTTCGACCCCCGTTGCCTTACAGCGTCAGCTTTACTTCCACGGGGGAAACTCCCGTCAGCTCCCGGCTCTTTTCGTCGGGCTGGCTGCAGCCTGTGTAGAACACGAATTCCTTGCCGTCTACCCGGCGGACACCCTGTTCGTCCACGATGGTAAGCGCCTGAGCGGAAATCGGGATTTTTACCTCTTTCTTTTCCCCAACCGCCACGGTGATCCTCCGGAAAGCGCAGAGCGAGGGATGTTTCGGCGCATATTGGGAATCCAGACATTTCACATAGACCTGCACCACGTCCTCCGTATCCATGCCGCCGGTGTTTTCCACGGTTGCCGTCACGGAAAGTCCCTCGTTCTCTCCGTGCACGATACGGGCTTCCGTCACCTGAACCTTGCCGTAGGTCAACCCGAAACCGAAGGGATACTGGGCCTTGTTTTCCATGTAACGGTAGGTACGGCCCTTCATGGAGTAGTCCTCAAAATCGGGGAGCTCCTCCAAAGTCTCATAGAACGTGATCGGCAGTTTTCCGGAGGGGGACGCTTTGCCGAACAGCAGCTTGGCCGCGGCATGGCCGCCCTGCGCACCGGGATACCAGAGCATGAGAATGGCGTCAAAATGCTCTCTGGCGTAGCTCATGTCGATGTCGCTGCCCGCCATCAGGCACAAAACCACGGGCTTCCCGGTTTCTGCAATAGCTTCCATCAGCTTCCGTTGGGATTCGGGGAGCTGCAGGTCCAACTTGTCGCCGGAGGCGTAGCTGTTGCTGCCGTCGCCCTCCTCGCCCTCTAACGTCTCGTCCAGACCGAGACAGAGAATGACCACGTCACTCTGCTCCGCCACCGTCACGGCTTCGCTGAGCCTGTCTCCCGGGAACCCCAATCCCTCCGTGCGGTCACGGAACAGGTGGCAGCCGGCGGATACCAGCACCCGCACGTCATCTCCCAGATAGTCCTGAATACCCTCTTGAACGGTCACGTACCGGGAAGCAGTGCCGTGGTAATTGCCGATGAGCGATACCCGGCTGTCCGCGTTGGGGCCGATCACACCCACGGTTTTGAGCTGCTTTTTATCCAGAGGCAAAATGCCGTTGTTTTTCAGCAGTACAGCGCTTTCCAGCGCCGCCTTCTGCGCCAGAGCCAGATGCTCTCCGGATTCCACCTCCGTATAGGGGATGCCGTCGTACTCGCTGCCGTCGAACATCCCCAGCAGGTACCGGGTGGTAAACAGCCGGATAGCAGATTCCGTGATGGCCTCCTCGCTGACAAGCCCTTTTTCAACGGCGGACAGCAGCGACCGATAGACCACGCCGCAGTTCACGTCGCAGCCGTTGTTGATGGCCAGCGCGGCGGATTCCTCCGGAGAAGACGTCACCTTGTGGTTTGTGTGGAAATCCATGATCGCCCAGCAGTCCGAAACGAAATGCCCCTGAAATCCCCAGTCCTCCCGCAGGATTTTCTGCAATGCGGAACTGCCGCAGCAGGGTTCGCCGTTGGTGCGGTTATAGGCGCCCATGATGGCCTCCACGCCCGCTTCCTGCACCAGCGCCTGAAAGGCGGGCAGATAGGTCTCATTCAGATCCTTGGGAGACACCTCTGCGTCGAATTGATGCCGGAGGGCTTCCGGGCCGGAATGGACGGCAAAATGCTTGGCGCAGGCCGCCGCTTTCATGGTCTCGCCTGCCCCTTGCACGCCCTTGACAAAAGCCACGCCGAGACGGCCCGTCAAATAGGGGTCTTCGCCGTAGGTCTCATGCCCCCGCCCCCAGCGGGGGTCCCGGAAGATATTCACGTTGGGCGACCAGAACGTCAGGCCCTTGTAAATATCTCTGTCTCCTTTCTCGGACTGGGCGTTGTATTTCGCCCGGCCTTCGGTGGAGATCGTGTCGCCCACCTGCTCCATCAGCTCCGTGTCGAAGGCGGCGGCAAGTCCAATCGCTTGGGGGAACACAGTGGCCTGACCGCTTCTGGCCACGCCGTGGAGTGCTTCGTTCCACCAGTTATAGGCAGGGATATTCAACCGCTCGATGGCCGGCGCGTCAAACCGAAGCTGACTTGCCTTTTCTTCCAAAGTCATCTGCGCTACCAGCGCTTTTGCTTTTTCTCTGGCTTCTTTCCGATTCATACTGTCTCCCTTCTGTTTTCCGTGCAAATTTGTCTTTTCACTGCCAAAACCAATGCAGACCGGCTTGGGCCAGACTTCCGTTGTCCTTACTTCTCCGCCCAGCGTTTGCGGAGCAGGAACGCCGCGTCCTTCGGCTGCCGGGTGCGGGTGAACACGCCCTTTTTGTTGCCGTTTACCCGCAGAATGCCTTCCGCAGTCTGGAAATCCGCGAAGTTCCACACCAGCTCGCCCTGAATAAAATCGTAGCTGTCAAAGACCCGGAAGGTCATTTCCAGATACTCGTTTTGGTATTCCTGCGTCCACATCACCGACGGCAGCTTGTGCTCTGAAGCAAGGGTATCCGCCCCGAATTCGGTAAACACAAAGGGAACGCCCAGCTTCAGCGCCGCCCAGCGGTCCATTTCCGCCCTCAGTTCCTTTTCCGCGTCGTCAAAATCCACTCCGCCGTTGATGTACCAGCCGTAGTAGCGGTTGAGGCAGATAAAGTCACACAGGGAATGACAGCGGCCGCCATCGGGCGAACCGCCTTTCTCCAGTGCGCCGGTGAGCGGACGGTTTTGGGGGTCCAGCTTCCGGGCGGCATCAAAGACGTCCGTAAAGTATTCCTTGGAAAACTCACTGGTGGTCTCAGGCTCGTTGAACAAGCTCCATGCGAACACGGAGGGGTGATTCTTATCCCGGGCAATCATTTCCTCCACCTGCGCGATATGCACCTGCTTCAGCTTCGGCATATCCGGACGGTCAAAGAAACTGTAAGTTTTACCCTGCCCCGCGTCCACGAAATTCATGAGAGAGGGCAGCATGCCCACCGCCGGCACCTCGTCGATGATGAGGAAGCCCTCCCGGTCGGCAAACTGGTACCATTCTTCCGCATAGGGGTAGTGGCTGGTGCGGAAACAGTTGGCGTTGGTCCACTTCATGCACTCAAAGTCCCGCTTGGCAACACCCCAGTGGAACCCCTTTCCCAGCACTTCAAAATCTTCATGCTTGCCGAAGCCCTTTAAGTAGACGGGCTTTCCGTTGACGCAGATCTTCTCTCCCTCAATAGAAACGGTGCGGATGCCCACCTGTTCCGAATAGCTGTCGATCACCCGGCCGCCGTCGGTGATTTCAGCGGTGAAGGTGTAGAGATAGGCGTTTCTCACCTGCCAAAGGCGGGCATTGGGGACGGTCATCACGCCGTCGGTCCCTTCTCCCCGGGCAACTTCTTTTCCTTCTTCATCATGGAGAGTCACCCGCACCGGATGAGGGCCGTTGGTCCGCACCTGAAAATGGACCGCCGCGTCTGTCCCGCCGTTTAAGCCGATCTCATAGCTCAGGGAATAGTCCTGCACGGATTCCTCCTGCTCCCGCATGAGCCAGACGCTTCTGTGGATACCGGAATAGTTGAAGAAATCGAAATATCCCTTGACCACCTTCCTGCCGTCCGGGCGGGTGACGGTCATACCGCAGGGAATGGCGGCTTCGCTCAGTTCATTGTTGGCGCGGACAGTGAGGATGTTTTTCTCTCCCAATCGGGCAGCTTCTGTAACGTCCGCCGTGAAGGGCAGAAAGCCGCCCTCATGGCTTGCGACTTCCACACCGTTCAGATAAACCACTGCCCGGTGGGTAACGCTGCCGAAACGCACCTTGATCCTGCTGCCCTCCCATTCCCGGGGAACAAACAGCTCCCTCTCATACCAGAACGTACCGCCGTAGTCCCGTTCCTCTTTGGTGGTGAAAAAGTCCGCAAAGCTGGACGGCACCGGCATGGAGATGGGGGCGGGAAGGCGATTGTTCCAGCCCTGTATCACGCCCTCGTCTTTGGGGTCAAACCGAAAATTCCACAGCCCGTCCAGCAAAAGGCTTTGACGGGTCTCGTTGTTGATGGGGTACAAAACGGATTCAGTCAGCATGATTGTTTCCTCCTGCATTTTCTGCTCTTGTTCCTAGAAAGAGCCCCGGTTAAACCGAGGCTCTTTCCGATACTGTACGATTTCCTTACTTTGCGTTCCGCTTGGCCTCTACCGTGCCGAAAATGACTTTCAGAATGCGGTAGGAGCAGGCCTGCAGCTCTGCCAGGGTGATGGGATAGCGGACTTCACCCTCCTTGGCGCCCACGCTCTTGATGATGGTCTCCAGATCCGCCTTGTTGCCGGGCATGGTCAGGTCGTTGCCTGCCTTGATACAGCCGGCGGCGTCGGAATCGGGATACTTGGTGGGCGGGCCCATATGGCTCATCATGCCGGTGGTGCCCCAATCGGTCATGACCAGACCCTGGAAGCCCCATTCGTCACGGAGCAGGGAGGTGACGAGCTCGTACTTGTTGGCGGCGTGCTCGCCGTTCACCAGGTTGTAGGAGGTCATCAGGGACAGGGGCTGGCTGGTCCTGACGGCGATCTCAAAGCCCTTGACGTAGATCTCACGGACGGCCCGCTCGGTGACATGGGCGTTCACCGCGTAGCGGTTATCCTCCTGAGAGTTCAGGGCAAAGTGCTTGATACAGGTGCCGCAGCCGGGGTGCTTCTGCACGCCCTTGG
>JAFLRP010000150.1 GCA_022511515.1 Acutalibacter sp. | reverse complement strand
TTTGACGCCGGCGGCGTCCAATTTTGCCACTTGCTCCTCGGCGGAGATGTTGCCCATGCTGTGCAGCAGGAAGAGCTGACCAATCTTATCGTCAAAACTCATCCCCTTGATGGTTTCATCCACCCAGGCGATCTGACTGTCGTCCAGGTCAAATGGCTTCCGTTTTAAAAACTCGTAGTCCATATTGTCCTTCCTTTCCGATTTTGATGTTGCAGGGAGACCCTATCTGTTAGTTATCGTAGCACGAAGATTTTGTTTTCGCAATAAGGGAAAAAAGAAAAGCCGGCGGAAAAAACAACAAAAAAGAATATAAGTCCGAAAAGCAACATTCTGCATTCGAATTTGATATGTTCTCATGTTGCTATTTTTTGTATCATTGTTGGGAGATCTGGATGGGATAACTATGCCCATCAATAAATTTTTGGAGGTATTATCCATGAGCAAAAGAATCATCAGTCTGCTGATTGTGCTGGTTCTGGTCGTCGGCATGTTCGCCGGCTGCGGCACTGGCTCCAATTCCGGCAGCACCCCGAACAAGGACAACGACGGCAATGCCGAAACCGGCAAGATCGATGGTGAGGGCTACACCGTTAACTACCTGTACATGGTGGCCCAGGAAGGCGCCAACCAGCAGAAGGTGGCTGAGGCCATCGATGCGCTGGCCATGGAAGAGCTGAACATGCACGTCAATCTCATCCCCATGACCTTCGGTACTTACATGTCCCAGTTGGCCCCCATGCTGGCTGCCAATGAGCCGTTGGATATCTTCCCGGCAATGTCCAGCTCCTTTGCGACCTACATCGAATCTCAGTATGTTGTCAATCTGGCAGACTATCTGGACTACTTTGGCGACACTCTGGAAGTCTTCGGAGACGACGCTTATTGCGGCTACATCGGTGACTTCCTGGTGGGCTTCAGCCAGATGAAGGAACGTGGCTATCCCACCGGCATGGTGGTCCGCAAGGATCTGATGGAAGAAGCCGGTTTCTCCGTTGAGGACTTCAACGTCACCACCGACGACTACTCCACCTTTGAGCAGATCGACGAGCTCTTTGCCAAGGTGAAGGAGCTCCATCCCGAGATCATCTGCCTGGACGGCACCACCATCATGGCCGCCGGCGCCGGCTCCTCCTATGTGGATAACATGGGCGACGACTTCGGCGTTCTGGAGAACTACGGCCAGGCCACTAAGGTCACCAACTACTTTGAGTCCGATCAGTTCCGCACCCTCTGCGATATCGCCAAGCGCTGGTTCGACGCTGGCTATGTCTCTCAGGATATCGTCGTGAACCAGGATTCCGGCGAGACCAAGATGCGCGCCGGCAACTGCCTGTCTTTCGTTTGCTATGTCAAGCCCAATACCAATGTAGAAAAGCTTGCACAGACCAGCTATGAGACCGAAGTTATCAGTCTGGGCAACGCCATGAAGAGCACCAACGCCGTGAACGCTGTTATGTTCTCTATGGCCAATGCCGCCAAGGACAAGACCAAGGCCGCTCAGTTTATGAACTGGACCTTTACCAGCCAGAAGTTCAACGACCTCATCAACTGGGGCATTGAAGGCGAGGACTGGGTCCTCGACGATCAGGGTCTGGCTGCCTATCCCGATGGCGTGGATGCCACCAGCGTGGGCTATCACAACGACTTTGGCTGGATCTATCCCAACCAGTTCGCAGGTCATCCCTGGACCGGCAACCCCACCGATATCTGGGATCAGTATCGTACCTACAATGGCGCCATGGAGAAATCCAAGGCCTTCGGCTTCACCTTCAACTCCACTCCCGTGGCCAATGAAGAAGCCACTCTGGTTTCCGTTTCCGATCAGTACCTGAAGTCTCTGGCCTTCGGCGCTGTGGACGATCTGGACGCTTCCATTGCCGAGTTCAACAACGCCCTGTACGGCGCGGGCCTGCAGAAGGTCATGGACGAGAAGCAGAAGCAACTGGATGAGTTCCTGGCCAACAACGGTTAACCCTCACTGAATGTGCGGAAAAGGAAAAAACGCAAATAAGGAGGGGAGACAGACATGAATTTGACCAAGAAAAAGGGTTTTGCCCGGTTCAAGCAGTTCATTCCGCTGTACCTCATGCTGATCCCCGGCTTTACCTATCTGATCATCAACAACTACATCCCGATGGCGGGCATTGTTGTGGCATTTAAGCAGTACAATGTCAACGACGGTTTGTTCCTCAGCCCGTGGAACGGTCTGGCGAACTTTGAGTACCTGTTCGGCAGCGAGGACACGCTGATCATCATCCGCAATACGCTGCTGTACAACGTGGCCTTCATCATCGTGAACAATGTGGTGGGCATCGCCCTCGCCATCTTTATTAACGACGTGATCCACCAGCGCCTGAAGAAGCTGTATCAGAGCGCCATCCTGCTGCCGTTCCTCATCTCCATCGTGGTCGTCAGCTACATTGTCTTCGCGCTGCTCAGCCAGGAGAACGGCATGATGAACAATTCCATCCTGCCTCTCTTCGGGCTGGACCCCGTCAAGTGGTACAACGACCCGACCTGGTGGCCATTGATCTTGGTGATCACCAACTGTTGGAAGGGCGTGGGGTACGGCACGCTGATTTATATCGCCGCCATCGCCGGCATCGACCTCTCCTTCTATGAGGCCGCCGAGCTGGACGGCGCCAGCAAGTGGCAGCAGATCACCCAGATCACCCTGCCTTGCCTGATCCCTTCTATCATCACGCTGCTCATCATGTCCATCGGGCGCATTTTCGCCTCGGATTTTGGCCTGTTCTATCAGGTTCCCCAGAATTCCGGCGCGCTGTTCTCCGTCACACAGACCATCGACACCTATGTGTACCGCGCCCTGATGGCCGCGGGCGGCATCGGCAGATCCTCTGCCGCAGGTGTGTTCCAGTCTGTGGTCGGTTTCACACTGGTCATGCTGTCCAACTGGATCGTCCGGAAGGTCAGCGAAGAGAACGCTATCTTCTGAGGAAAGGAGTGCAATACCATGATAATGTCCAAGGGACGTAAGGTCTATCAGGTGTGTATCAACATCATTATGATCCTGGTGACGCTGTGCATGATTCTGCCGCTCCTGCTGCTGTTCATGTCCTCAATCACCGACGAGAGCACGCTGATCGTCAACGGCTATTCCTTCTTTCCGGCGAAGTTCAGCTTGGGCGCCTATGCGTACATCATGCAGAACGCCTCCACGATTTTCCGTGCTTACGGCATCACCATTGTGGTCACTGTGGTCGGCACGACCCTCAGCCTGCTGCTGGCATCCCTGACGGCCTTCCCGCTGTCTCTCCGGGCGCTGCCGGGCCGTAGAGTTTTGAGCTTTATCGTGTTCTTCACCATGTTGTTTTCCGGCGGTCTCGTGCCGTCCTACATCATGTGGACCACCGTGTTCAACATCCGCAACACCATCTTCGCCTATATCTTCCCGAACTTCCTGCTGGGCGCGTTCAACATCATCCTGCTTAGGACGTTTTTCACCACCAGCATTCCGGTGGATATCTATGAAGCGGCGGAGATCGACGGCGCAACCTACATGCGCATTTACTGGCAGATCGTGCTGCCGCTGGGCAAGCCGATTCTGGTGACAGTGGGCCTGTTTACCGGCCTGACCTACTGGAACGACTGGACCAACGGCCTGTACTACATCAACAAGTCCGATATGCTCAGTATTCAGGCTCTCTTGAACCGCATGATCCAGGATATTCAGGCGCTGCTTGCCAATTCTACGGCAAACTCCGGCGCGCTGATGCAGATCCCTCAGGTCTCCATCCGCATGGCTATCGCGTTTGTCGCGATCATGCCCATCCTCATCGTGTATCCGTTCCTGCAGAAGTATTTTGCGAGCGGCATCATGCTGGGCGCGGTCAAGGGCTAAACAATCGCAGATTTTGCTGATTTTCATTGCTTTCGGCTGCGCGGCTGGTTTTCCTCGGAAGATCAGCCGCGCGCTGTTTCCTGTGAAGCTCGGCAAAGATAAAATCTCAAAGGAGGATTGCTTTTATGGCAAAGTTTACGTGTAATTTCATTTCCTACACCCTGAAGCGCACGGTGGACATCACCGTGGTGCTTCCCACTCCGACCATCCCGGATTCCATGGGCATGACGGGGGACGGACATCCCCATCACACTCCCAAGGAGAAATACCCGGTGGTCTACCTGCTCCACGGCATGGGCAACAATCACGCCCAGTGGACGGGCTACACCAATGTGGAGCTCTTTGCGGAAGAGCGCCAGATTGCTATCGTCAACATCTCCGCAGAGAACAAGAGCTACGTGAAGGTGGGCGGCGACGACTTCTTCACCTTCGTTTCCCAGGAGCTGCCGGACTTTGTGACGGGCATGTTCCCCGTCTCTACAAAGCCCGAGGACACCTATATCGCCGGCCTTTCCATGGGCGGCTTCGGCACGCTGGTCCACGCTCTGTCCTTCCCGGAGCGGTTCAAGGCCTTCGGCGCCTTCTCCGCAGCGGTCCATCTGAATCCCGGAGCGCTCATGGGCGATGACCCCGTTGCCGCTGCAAATTCTGAGGCTCCCGCCGAATACAACCCCTCCGAGCTGGCGAAGAAGATCGCCGCCGAGGGCAAGGCCTTCCCGAAGGCCTATATCGCCTGCGGTGCCAAGGATTTCCTGTATGAGGCCAACCAGCAGTTCCGGGATGAGCTCATCGCTCTCGGCGCGGACGTGACCTGGGATGAGCATCCCGACTACGGCCACGAGTGGCGCTTCTGGAATCTGGAGATTGAGAAGTTCCTGGATTGGCTCCCGCGCACCGACGTGTACGCTCAGCAGGGCAAACGGCAGATTTAGTCCTAAATCTCAACAGAAATGCTTTGCGGCGCGCTTCCTTGGGAAGCGCGCCGTAGTTTTTTGTGGGGGTAATATTGCCCTTGGCAATGATATTCGGCCTTACCGAGTGATAGCTATATTACTTTTTTGCTTTTTGCCGTCGGTAGGCATAGGGAGTGACGCCGGTGTACTGGTGGAAGACGTGAGAGAAATAGGAGGAGTTGTCATAGCCCACCCGCAGGGCGATCTCCTTGACTTGGATGTTGGTCTCCGCCAACAGCCGCTTGGCTTCAAAAATGCGGCGTTCCTTCACATACGCGCCCAGGGACTGGCCTGTTTCCGCCTTGAAGATCCGCGCCAGGTAATCGGGGTTCAAGAACACGATCTGTGCCATATCGCTCCGGGTGATGTCCTCGTTGAAATGGGTGTCGATATACTCCTTTACCCGTCCCACGGCGGACTGGGTCTCGTCCAGCTGCTTCAAATATTCAATGGCATTGCGGATGATGTACTCCAGAAACCGAATGGTGTGGTCCACGGAACGCTGGACATTGCGGTTCAGAAGGTCGTACCGGGAGCTCTTAAAGAAGTCGTACCAGCTAATCTGCTTCTCCGTCAGGGCAGTCTGTAAGATTTGAATGATATCGATGCGCAGGGTCTGCAAATAGGCGGCATTGAGATTGCCGCCGGCCACCAAATGGTCCAGATGGGTGTAAATATGAAACAAAATGTCCTCCGTCCGCCGGAAGGTGAGCAGCAGGCTCCACTCCCGCAGAGGCGGCTTGACATAGGGAATCTCGCGCAGGGGATAGGTCTCTGTGGAGTACACCGCGCCCCGGCTGGTCACGTCGTCTTCAAAGCAGATCATCAGCTTTTTGTATTCCGCGTAGGCTGTGGGGAGGGTGACCTCTCCGGAGTAGTAGCAGTTGAGCCACGCGCCCAGCTCCTTGTGAACAAAGGCGTTGATCCGCTCCAGCATGGACTCCAACGCCGCGGCATTTTCCTCGTCCCCGCAGCGCAAAACGCAGCACCAGTCGTGATCCTGCAAGGGGATGGTGATCTCCTGAGAGAACCCGCACTCGGTGATCACCTCGCCGAACACGTTGAACAGGGCATAGGATTTCCAAGATGGAGGCATCTCCGTCCCGTCGGCCAGGGAGAGTAGGCAAAGCCGGAACAGGGCGTTCTCGTTGTATTCGCGGTCACTTCCCACCGTGCTGTAGGATTGCTCGTTGAGTACCGAGTTGTCGCCGGAGAGCAGACGATCCCAGAAGATGCGGCGGTTGACCTGCCGTATCGATGCGATACTGCGATAAAAGTGCTGAATGCGCTGCTGCAGCCGGGCTTCCTCTACGGCGGCCTGCAGCGTTTCGTTCAGGGCTTCCGGGGAGATGGGAAACGACAGAAAGTCAAAGATATGGAACCGCATGACCCGGCGAATGGATTCCACATTTACCTTGCGTGCGTAGAGGATCACCACGGTCCGGATGTTGATCTCCCGAATGCGGCGCAGCAACTCTGATCCGTCGGCCAGCTCTGCCGAAAGGACCAGAATGTCCACCTCCTGTGTTCCGATGCTTTGCAGCACTTGGGAAGCGGTTTCCGCCGCTTGAACGGCGCTGATGCCCAGTTGTTCCGGATCGATACTGTCCATCAGCCGCTTGGCGGTCTGAAGATTCTTGTCAGCGAACAGGAGCTTCATGGCAAACACCTCCGTTTTTTCGTATTCTGCATACGGTTTTGTGCTGTTTTGCCGCAGAATTTTATGGTACAATTTGATTGTATAAATGCGGATCGGAGGAAGAAAAGCTATGGCATACCGCAATGCGAACATCAACGAGAACGGCTATATCTACGGCAAATGGATGACCGCCCCCAACACCTGGACGATCCACTACGGCAACGTGTATTGCTACCTGCTGATCGGGGAGGAAAAGGCGGTCCTCTTTGACACCGCCTACGGCGCGGGAAATCTGCGCCAGTTTGTGGAGGAGATCACCGACAAGCCCATCATCGTGGTCAATTCCCACGGCCATTTCGATCACACCGGCGGCAACGCCTGGTGGTCGGAGGTCTGGGCCGGACCCGGCGCGGAGAAGGTCTGCAAGGAGGCCTTCAGCCCCGAAGATCAGGAAGCCCTCAAGCAAAAGCCCTACCCGGATTACACCGTGCATACCGTGCGCGAGGGTCATGTGTTTGACCTGGGCGGCAGAGAACTGGAAGTCATTGAGATCCCTGCCCACCACGAAAGCAGCATCGCTCTGCTGGACCGCACTAACCGTGCGCTTTACACCGGCGACGAGTTGGAAGCCGGACAGGTTTTGCTTTTTGTGCGGCATGAAAGCATTCCGGTGAAAGATGTCGTTGCGGCGCATCTCAGCAATATGAGAAAGCTCAAGGCCAGAGAGGCGGAATTTGATACCATTTATCCTGCCCACAACGGCCCGCAGCTTTACAAGAGCTACATCGATGACTATATTGCTCTTTCCGAGAGCATCCTGAACGGAACGGCACAGATCATGCCTGATATGGCAGGCTTCGGATGCCCGCCCGTACCCACAGGTCCTTTTGCCTCAAGTGTCCAGATGGAGCGCGCTCAGTACGGCGGCGCATCCTTTGTCTACACGAAAGATTCCAAATAATTTTCTTCATTTTCACGAAACTGTCCCTCAGGAAAATCGGGGGACAGTTTCGTTGCGTTTTCTTATACTTTATCATAGATTTTAAAAGAAGGCAAGTGAAAATGGAAGCTCTGGGCAGTCAGGAAAATTGAAAATGTGAGTTTTTTTGCTGTCGATTGTACAATGGACGGCCCGAAATAATGATACGGGAAAATCGATCCGTTTTCATGAAAAACCGTCCCGCATCTGCTTTATTTCTGTTTCGCAGGGCGTCGCAAATCGTGCGATCCCGGTCATAGATACGAACCTTGGTGGAATTGATCTCACCCTTTGTTTTGCCCAGCGGGAACAGGGGGGACTCCACTTGCTGCTCTTAACTGAACCGTTCAAACACAAAAAAGCCCGCAAACTTATTTTAAGTCTGCGGGCTTTCTATGTTACTCTCAATCGGCTGATTCTTTTTGATTTTCAATTATCCTTATCGGAATCCGCCTTTTTTTAGGGGTGCTTTTTTGATTTTTGGGAGATTTTAGGATTACTCGAAATTGACCACAATTCCTTTTTCATCCGATTCCAGCGCGG
>JAFLRP010000149.1 GCA_022511515.1 Acutalibacter sp. | reverse complement strand
TCTGCCCCGGAGATGACATTGCGGATCTTGGTGCGCACGAAGGCCGCACCCTTACCCGGCTTGACATGCTGGAACTCGATGATGGAATACACTCCGCCGTCCATTTCAAATGTGACGCCGTTTCTAAAATCGCCTGCGGTTACCATAAATATATGACCTCCAAAAAATTAGTCTCTGATAATTTTACCTTATTTTCCCTACAATTTCAAGACAAAATACATCTTTTCCGGGAATATAAGGAATTTTTTAATTTGAGAAATGACTTTTCCCTTAGTTTCTATCTTTCGCACAGGTTAGTTTTTACGCTTTCGTTAGCACTACCATGTGCGAAAATTCTTTGAGGGGGCTACGCCCCCTCAGGCTCCCGCTGAAAGCCGCAAGTTTCTGCTTTCCATTGGATCTTTTACAGGGGTAAAAGTTTGCCCAACGGGCAAACTTCGGGAAGCCCCCCTAAAGAAAATATCGCACAAAGCAGCATCGGAAAAAGGGTAGAAATCAGTCTGTGCGAAAAGCAGTATCTCGGGGAAAGAAAATTGTTGTTGACTGTTCCCACACGCTTTTTTCTCTTAAAGCTCCATCAATTCCTTCGGGGATTTGGTCAGGCTGCGGCAGCCGTTTGAAGTCACCAGCAGCATGTCCTCGATGCGCACGCCGTACTTTGCCGGCACATAGATACCGGGCTCGTCGGTGATGACCATACCCTCGGCACAGGGGGTTGTATCCAGCGACGAGAACCGGGGGGATTCGTGGATCTCAAAGCCCACGCCGTGACCCAGTCCGTGGCCGAAGGTGCCTGGGTACTTCTCGTCGATCATATCCCGGGCGATTTTGTCCACATCGCAGCAGAGAATGCCGGGCTTCAACCCGTCGATCACCGCCAAGTGCGCCTGCAGCACCGTCTCGTACACCTGCCGCTGCTCGTCGGAAACCTTGCCCAAGGCCACTGTGCGGGTCATGTCGGAATGGTAGCCGTCCAAAAGCGCGCCGGTGTCCATGGTAACGAAATCTCCCTTTTTTACGGGATTGCTTGAGGGGACCGCGTGGCATTGGGAACCGTTTTTCCCCGCCGCCACGATCAGATCAAAAGCCACGTTTTCCGCGCCGTTCTTCCGCATAAAGAATTCGATCTCCAGCGCCAGTTCCCGCTCCGTCACGCCCTCTTTGATAAAGGGCAGAATGTGCTGAAATGCCGCGTCTGTGATCTCCTGAGCGGCCTCAATCTTTTTCACTTCTGACCGGGATTTGATCATCCGCTGCTGACGGATCACGCCATCCAGTTTTTCATCCAAAACGGCCTCCGCGCCGATGGAAGAAAAGCTTGCCTGAAATCTCCGGGCCTGTGCCACGGAAAGTTGGTCGATCTCCAAATAGACCCGCTTCACCCCGTGTTTTTGCAGCAGCTCGTTCAGCTTTCCGTTCAGGTCCTGAAAGCCAACGACCTCACAGAATTCCGCCTGATACCGGGCGGCTTCCTCGTAGCGGAAATCCATCAGCAGATAGGCCTGCTCCGCCGTGATGAGCAGCGCGCCGTCCGTGGCGGGGAAATGGGTGAAATACCGGCGGTTCCGCTCGGAAAACACCAGCGCCGCCAGCTTTTTGTCGCCGCGAAGCAGGGTTTCCTGCAGCCGCTCGATGGGATTTTTGCTCATAAAATATCCCTCCGATTCTTGAGGCAACACCTCACAATAAACGGCTGACGCATCTGCACAACAATTATTGTCTGATATTGCCTTGAAATTTTTTCCGCAAAGGTTTTTCAAAATGCCTGCGCACCCGGAAAGAAAAACCTTCCTCCTCCTCGATGGGCGTCAGCAGTACAGACTTCATGCCGCAAAGGTTGGCGCCCACCACATCGGTAAAAATCTGGTCGCCGACGATGACGCAATCCTTGCATTTCATCTTCAAAAGCCGTCTCGCCTTCAGATATCCAAAAGGAAAGGGCTTCATGGCAAAGCTGATGCAGTCCAGCCCGAATTTTGAAGCAAAAGGACGCACCCGCTTTTTGAAGTTATTGGAGACCACCAGCACCCGGAATCCGGCGTCCACCATGCGACGGGTCCATTCCGCCGCGCCGGGGATGGGCTCGTGAGAGGTATAGGACGCCACTGTGTTGTCGATATCCAAAAGCAGCGCCCGGGCGCCGAGGCCGGACAAAAATTCCGGGGTCAGGTCCATGAGACCCTGCCGAATGGCAGTGGGACGAAAAAGAGCCATATCGATTCTCCTACTGTTCTGGCACTTCTCAACAAAAAAGCGGGCAGAAAGCCCGCTTTTCAAGAGTCTCTTTGAGGCAGCCGTTATCTGTACTTGCGTTTGCGAGCTGCTTCTGATTTCTTCTTCCGCCGGACAGACGGCTTTTCATAAGCCTCTCTCTTGCGGACCTCCTGAATGACGCCTGCTCTGGCGCACTGCTTCTTGAAGCGGCGCAGGGCGCTGTCCAGAGATTCATTCTCTTTCAGTCGAATTTCAGCCATTGTATATCCCTCCCATCCGCCTTACGGCAGGGGCTTGTTCATCGTATCCTCAAGATACAACACTGAATATTATATCTCTCTCCTTTCGGATTGTCAAGCCCTGTTTCTTTCATTTTTCCGTCAATTTTGCGCACCGCAACAGCCACGCTGCAGCGCAGCTACGATAAATACTCTTTTACCGCCAAAAGGTCGCTGAGGATGGGCACATTGGCGGCTTTCAGTTGTTCCGGGCCCTGATGCCCCCTGGCTATCAGCACGCAGCCGCAGCCCATATCCTTCGCCACTTGGGCGTCGTGAAGGGTATCCCCCACGAAAAGCACCTGCTCCGGAGCGATCCCCCGCTGTGAAAAATATTGCCGGGCGAGGCCCTCCTTGCCGTGGGCGTACAGATTTCCCATCCCCAGAACTGCCTCCAGCTTGTCATAAATTCCGGCATGCCGTACCTGATCCGTCAGCTTGTCGTGCCGGCTGGCGGAAACGATCACCTGCCGGACGCCCAGGGCGTTCATGGAGTCCAGGGCCTCTTCCGCCTCAGGAAACAGCGGGCAGGTCTTCACCATTCTGTCGTAAACGTCCATGTATTCCTCTGCCAGCCGCTCATAGGGCTCTTTTTCAAAATCGAACCCTACCCGGGCGTAGTAGTCCTTGATCGGGAACGTGAAAACCTGCCAATACAGCTCCCGGGTGAGAAGCGGCTGCAGCCCCCGCCGGACGAGCATGCCGTCCACGATATCGATGCAGACATCCACATCGTCCAGCAGCGTACCGTTCCAATCCCAAACAACATATTTCTCCATGGTCCTCTCCCATTTCCCCGGAATCTCTGCATTTTAGTGTAAAGAATTTCCGCTTTACATCTTCCGATGCAAAGCGGAAAACAAGTTTCTTTGCAGCTTTATTCCCCTTCGTCTTTCGGCTTCGCGTAGTTGGAGAACAGCAGCCGCTGGGTGTCCGCATCGGCAACGCCGGTCTCCTCCAGGCCGTTGACGCGCTGGAATTCTCTTACGCAGCCGGCGGTGTACTCGCCGTAATGTCCGTCGTATTCGGTATCCAGATAGCCCAGCTCGTCCAGACGGGTCTGCATTTTCAGCACGTCTTCATTCTGGTCGCCCTGCTGGAGGGTTTCATAGGGGGTGGTGTCCTCCTCCAGAGCGGAGCTTTGCAGCATGGAATCCACTGCGGAATCGATCTCATCCGCGGGGTCGGCAGCATTATCGGAGCTGTTTTCCAGCAGCTCCGGGAAGCAGGCGGCGCTGATCTCGTAGGCGGTGGTCACCACCGTCCTGCCCTGCCACGCCATCAGACTGGGATCCATTTCAAAAATTTTATCGCTCTGCACGGCCCGGAAATTCTCAAAGCGCTCATCATGGCGGATCTGATCGGCCAGACCGGGCGGGCAGAAAATGGCGTCCGGGTTGGAAATGCGCAGGCTTTCAAATTCATAAGAGCCGCCCGACAGGCTCTTGAACACATTGGTCACGCCGGCATAGCTCATAATGACGCTGCCCAGCATGTCGCCGGTGACGGCGCTGCCGTTCAAATCGTAGAGATAGCAGGCCGTGGTCACTTTGTCCTTGGGGACGATGCGGTTGATATCGTCCAGCGTGGTGAAGATGCTCTGGGCCGTCTGGATGCCGGCGTCGTACCCCGAACCGCCTCCGGCAAAGGCCTGAGACACCTGAGAATACAGCCGTTCAAAGTCCTCCCGGTCCGTGGCGGGGGCGATTTCCAGCATGGGGATATTGGCGCCTTCCAGCGCTTCCCGCATAGAACTGCTGAAAGAATCCGACAGCACCAGGTCGGGACTCAAATTCACCACCGCCTGAGGATCACTGCCGTTCACCTTGTCCAGAGAGCGCAGGCTGTTCTGGGTACATTCCTCACTGCCCGCCGTAAGCTGCGTCTCATACCCCAGCGCCGCGATCACATCGGCCAGGCTGGGAGAGAGCACTACTGCCTTTTGGGGTCTGCCGGAGATGGTCACGCCCGCGACCTCCACGGGAAATTCCCCGCCGGCAGCCACATTCTGCACAATGTCCGTGACCGAAGAGCAGCCGGCAAAAACGCTTGCCAGCAGCAGAATACACAAAATAATCGCCAAAAATCGAGACTTCATCGGAATCAGCTCCTTTTTGCTCTGAAAAAACTTCCCTGCGGGAATCTATTGCTCGACCGGGAATCCCCTCGTCCTTTGTCGAAAAAAGACCTCATACACCGTTATTGTACTCCGAATCCCCCGAATATGTCAACCTTTTGCAGAATTTGGAACGGAAAAAGAAAAAGAACCGGGAACCGGCGCGGACGGATTTCACCGTATCCGCGACTTGCGGGGAGACGTCTTGACATTTCCTGCATTCAAGGATAAAATATCATCGTTATACGATGGAAGCGTATCGAAGTGGTCATAACGGGCCTGACTCGAAATCTCATTTTTTCGGGGCTTTCCGGGCATAAAATTGAATATGGAAGCGTATCGAAGTGGTCATAACGGGCCTGACTCGAAATCAGGTAGCCTTCACGGGCTCGTGGGTTCGAATCCCACCGCTTCCGCCAAAGAAACCCGCATAAATGCTGAATTTATGCGGGTTTTCCTATATCCATAAACAGATCGCAGGGAGGTAAAAATCCTGCGATTTTGTTATTTTCAGAGAAATGTTATCAAGAAAATCGTGATAACATTTCGGTTATCTGCCCTCTTTGGGAGCCACTAATTAAAGTGAAAAAACTTGAAATTGTTGTAAAAATGTTATCAAAAGCAGTAAAGCGATATAAAAAACTATGCCGAGATACGGGGCGATACATAAACACAAATCTATGTGGGCGTTCTGTATTGTAGAAAAAAATGTACTTGTCCACCGCATTCCGAAATCCAATTTCAAGAAATATTTTGTCCGAAACTCCTATTCGCCTCGAATTGTAAAGTGTGATTTAATTTCATCAATCAACCGGTCCGCAATGGGGCTGAATACCTGATACCGTTTCCATATAATATACATTTTTGATTCCAGTATCGGCGTCAAAGGACGAAAGCAAAGCTCGCTCTCATTGCCGGTATCCGCAAGGTGTTCGAAAGTTAGAAGAAGGCAGTCTCCGGCTTTTACAAATACCGTCCCGTTATAGAACAGATTTACCGTGCCGGTGATATTTAGCTCGTCGAGTTTTTCACCGCACCATCTTGGGAAGTCTGCTTCAAGCGACTGCGGGGAGGACATCAGGTCGTAGCCGATTAGATCAGTGGCGGTGACCGATTGTTTTTCTGCTAGAGAACAATCCTTTCGCATGACTACGCCCCATCGGTCAGCTACAGGCAATTCGATATAGTTGTATTTTTGAAGATTCGGCGGTTCCACTATGACAGCGAAATCCAAAAGTCCACGGTCAAGGCGTTCCGCCACCTGCTCCGTGTCGCCGCTCAAAATATGATATTTGAGCAGCGGATAGCGTTCCCGAAACTTATGGATGATCTCCGCAAGATAACGAACTTGATGAGATTCGGCACAACCGATATAAACATCGCCGCCCGTGATCTCGTCTAACGCTTTGAATTCGTCTGTGGTCTTATCTACCATAGCAAGGATATCTTCCGCCCGTTTGCGGAGCAGCATTCCCTCGTCGGTCAGATGAATGCTTGCGCTGCCGCGTCGGAAAAGTTTTTTGCCCAGTTCCTCTTCCAAATCTTTCATTTGTTTGGAAAGCGTCGGCTGGGACACATGAAGCCGCTCTGATGCCCGTGTCATATTTTCCTCACGGGCGATCTCCAAAAAATATCTGAGAACTCGAATTTCCATCAACAACCTCCATCTTCTTTTTCCTACTATTGTAGCATGTCGTGTTATTCTTATCAAGAATAACACGACATAATTTATAAATATTAGACATATCAAAAAGAAAAAGTATAATAGTAAGAGTAAGGAGGCGATGTGTATGGCACGGGCAGATGACATCGAAAGTGGACTGTATCAGAATTTGATCGATGCGGGATATAGCGAAAAAGAAGCCGATCAATGCCTCATTCTTGCCCGAGACGGCGAATGGCAGAAGCTGTGCAAAATGTTAGCGAGGCAAAAATCGTCCCTGCTGACCGCACTTCATAAAAGTGAAAAGCAGATAGACTGCTTGGATTTTCTTGTATACGAAATCAATAAAAAACATAGTAACGGAGGAAAACAAAATGTTTGAAGAAAAATTGACGCTGACCGAAGAATGGGATAAGACTTTTCCGAAGAGTGATAAGGTAAATCACAGCAAGGTGACATTTGTAAACCGCTACGGGATCACGCTGGCGGCAGATCTGTATATGCCAAAGAACGCGGATGGGAAGCTGCCGGCAATTGCTGTTTGCGGACCTTTCGGCGCAGTCAAAGAACAATGCGCCGGACTCTATGCGCAGACGATGGCGGAGCGAGGCTTTTTGACGATTGCCTTTGATCCTTCGTTTACAGGAGAGAGCGGAGGTAACGTCCGCTATATGGCGTCACCTGATATCAATACCGAGGATTTTATGGCGGCTGTGGACTTCTTGTCGCTCCATGATCAGGTTGACCCAAATCGGATCGGCATCATCGGCATCTGCGGCTGGGGCGGCATGGCTCTGAATGCGGCGGCACTCGACACGAGGATCAGGGCGACGGTGGCGTCTACGATGTATGACATGACCAGGACAAACGCCAATGGATATTTTGACAGCGAGGACAGCGAGGACAGCGAGGATATCCGCTATCAAAAAAAGGCCGCCATGTGCGCACAGAGGCTTGCAGATTTAAAAGCCGGAGAGTATACGCTGGGCGGCGGTGTGGTTGATCCGCTGCCGGAGGATGCACCGTTCTTCGTAAAGGACTACTACGATTATTATAAAACAGGCCGTGGCTACCACGCCCGCAGCCTCAACTCCAATGGAGGCTGGAACGTGATCGGATGTGAATCCTTTATGAATCAGCCGATCTTAAAATACAGCAATGAGATCCGCAGTGCCGTACTTATCATGCACGGTGACAAAGCGCACTCCTGCTATTTCAGCCGTGACGCATATGCGGCTATGGTGAAAGACAGCAAGTATACGGATAACAAAGAGCTGTTGATTATACCCGACGCCGTTCACACCGATCTGTATGACGGCGGAGGGAAGAACGCGATTCCGTTCGATAAGCTGGAGCAGTTCTTTGAAAAGAACATGAAGTAATTGGAGTAATCATATGGCAACAAAAATCAAGCTTCATTTTGGAAATAAAGTCATTTTAGGAACGTTAAATGAGAGTACTGCAGCAAAAGAGTTTCTGAAACGTCTGCCCTGCACAATTTCCGCCATGCGATATGAATTTGACGTATGCGGCACGATGGATGACCCGCTGCCTCGGATCAAGGAGGAATTGGTAACCGGATGGCATAATGGTGATATCAGCTATGACGGAACTTACTTTACCATTCTGTTTGGACACGAGGAGGAATCCGCAGCTTATGGATCATACTCAAATCTTGGTGCTGTGGATTGCTCGCTTTCCGAAATGGAAGCCCTGCACGGGCATTATGATATTTTAATAGAAGTCGCAGAATAACACGTTCGATTTGGAGGGAGAATATGAATATTTTAGTGCTGAATGGCAGTCCCCGTCCGAAGGGGAATACCAAGCAGATGATAGAAGCGTTCCAAAACGGAGCAGCCTCACGCGGCCATCATGTTGATGTGGTCGATGTATGCAAGCT
>JAFLRP010000148.1 GCA_022511515.1 Acutalibacter sp. | reverse complement strand
TGTACGACTACGCCCACCCCTTTGAGGACGCCATGGAGTGCATTACCCATTCTCTCTGTTCTCTGGAATTTGAGGATCACAGGCCCTTCTACGATTGGGTCATTCAGAATGTGACTTTGCCCTCCAAGCCCCGGCAGATTGAATTTGCCCGGCTCGGCATCAACAACACCGTGATGAGCAAGCGGAAGCTTCGTGCCCTTGTCGAGGGCAACTATGTGGACGGCTGGGACGATCCCCGTATGCCCACCCTGTGCGGACTTCGCCGCCGGGGCTACACGCCCGCGTCCATTCGGAATTTCAGCGAGCGCAACGGCGTGTCGAAGGTCAATTCCACGGTGGAATATGCCTTTTTGGAGTACTGTCTGCGGGAAGACCTGAACCAGAACGCCCGCCGCGTCATGGCGGTGCTGGACCCGGTAAAGCTGACTATCACGAACTACCCCGAGGGGCAGAGCGAGACCTTGACCGTGGAGAACAATCCCAACAAGCCGGAGGAAGGCACACGGGAAGTCACTTTCTCCCGAAATCTCTGGGTGGAGCGCGAAGATTTCCTGCCTGAGCCCATTCCGAAATACAAGAGACTGTACCCCGATGGCCCGGAATGCCGTCTCAAGGGCGCGTATCTCATCAAATGCGTGGGCTATGAGACCGACGAGACCGGCAAGGTAGTGGAGATTAAGGCGGAGTATGACCCCGAGAGCCGTGGGGGAGACCCCGCCGACGGCAGAAAGGTCAAGGGCGCTACCCTACATTGGGTGGACGCTGATACGGCGCTGACCGCAGAAGTGCGGCTCTACGACAACCTTTTCACGGTGGAAAATCCCGAGGAGGGCAATTTTCTGGATTATCTGAATGAAGCTTCACTTACCGTTTTGCAGAATTGCAAGCTGGAGCGCTCCTTGGAGAAGGCAAAACCGGGAGAGAGTTTCCAGTTCCTGCGGCAGGGATATTTCTGTGCCGACAACAAGGACAGCACCCCGGAGCATTTGGTCTTTAACCGCTCCGTGAAGCTGAAAGATGGGTTTAAGCCCGGTGCTTGAGAGACAAAAGACAGAGAAGTGTCCATTCGGCACTTCTCTGATTTTTGGCCGCATTGTCACCCAATAAAAATTGCAATGGTTGACAATACGGTGCTCCCGTGGTATGGTTGGAACGACAAAGAGGAAAAGGAGAGGATGGCAATGGAGCTTTCCGAGAGGGTTTTAGAGCTCCTCCGGGGCAGAAAAGAGCCGCTTTCCGGAGAGGAAATGGCGGCGCGGCTGCAGGTCAGCCGGAATTCCGTGTGGAAAGCGGTGCAAAAGCTGAGAAGCGCGGGTTATACCATACAGGCGGGGACAAACAGCGGCTATCAGCTTGTGGCGGAAAGCGGCGTTTTCAGTCCGGCCAATATTGCCCGCCGATTGACCGGCCCGGCCTGCGGCGCGGACATCCGCATTTTGGAGGAAGTCACCTCTACCAATACGGTGGGAAAAGAGCTGGCGGAGCAAGGCAGCCCCGAAGGGACAGTCATTATTGCTCTCCGCCAGACCGCCGGAAAGGGCAGACTAGGGCGTTCCTTTGCCTCTCCGGCGGGGACGGGGCTCTACATGAGCATCCTTCTGCGCCCTCGATTTTCCGCAGAGGAATCCCTTTCCATCACCACGGCGGCGGCGGTGGCGGTGGCAGGAGCAGTGGAAGCGGCTGCCGGGAAAAAAGCTATGATAAAGTGGGTCAACGACGTGTACTTAGACGGATATAAAATCTGCGGCATTCTTACGGAAGCATCCATCGATTTTGAAACAGGAGGGCTCCGCTATGCCGTACTGGGGATCGGCGTGAATGTGGAAGTGCCGGAAGGCGGCTTTCCCGAAGAATTGCGGGACATTGCCGGAGCGCTGTATGAAAAAGACGCCCCGCCGGAGACGAGGACAGTCCTTGCCGCCGAAATTTTGAACAGATTTTTCGGCTTCTATCAAACTCTCACAGACCGTCCTTTTTTGCCGGAATACCGCCGCCGCTCCCTGCTGACAGGCAGGAGAGTGACCTTGGTCCGGGGCAGCATAAAACAGATAGGCACGGTATTGGGTGTGGACGACGAAGCCCGGCTTTTGGTGCGCCTGGAAAACGGTGAGGAAGCTGCCTTTTCCGCCGGAGAAGTGACTGTGGAAAAGGATTTTTTGGAAAGCCTGAGAAAGGGCAGTGTTGAAACGAGAGAGGAATGTGACAAGGAATGAGGCAGGAAGACAAGAACAAGGTACAGAAATTGGTGATGATCGGTGTGTTCGCCGCGCTCTTAGCGGTATTTTCTCAGATTTCTATTCCCACGCCTACGGGAGTTCCCATCACCCTGCAGACCTTTGCCGTGGCGCTGTGCGCCTATGTGTTGGGCTGGCGGCTGGGCGTGCTGGCCATGAGCGTCTATTTGGCATTGGGGGCAGTGGGACTGCCGGTCTTTTCCGGATTTGGCGCAGGGTTCGGTACGTTTTTGAATGTGACCGGCGGGTTTCTGTGGGGATTTCTTCTCATGGCGCTGCTGTGCGGTCTCGGCGCTCAGATGGAAAAGCCGGTGCTTGCCATTCCGTTGGGCATATTGGGAATGCTCATTTGCCACCTCTGCGGCGCGCTGCAATTTGGGCTGCTTTCCGGCAATCCACTTTTGGAAAGCTTTCTGCTGGTGTCCGTGCCGTACCTATTGAAAGACGCCATCTCCGTAGTGCTGGCCTGCTTGGCGGCAAAGGCAGTGCGGCTCAGCCTGAAAAAAGCAAAGCTGGCGGGATCATAAATCGTAAAAAAAGGGGAGAAGCAAAAATTGCTTCTCCTCTTTTTGCAGCTTTCATAAGAAAATCACCGCAGGAAATTGGCGATCAGCGCGATGGCAAAGCCCAATAACGCGCCGCAGGCCACCTCGATCTGTCGATGTCCCAGCGATTCGTTGAGCTGGGGGATCAGATTCTGCAGCTCCTGCCTATCCACCTCTCCGTCGTTTTCCCCCAGATACTTCACGATGTGGTTGATGGCCTTGGCGTGAAGTCCGGCGGCCCAGCGCACCCCGGTGGCGTCATACATCACGATGAGGGCCAGTACGAAGGACAGGGCAAAAATAGCGGAGGAAAAGCCGTATAAATAGTAGGAAGTCAGCAGCACGGCGCAGGTCACGGCAGAGTGGGTGCTGGGCATGCCGCCCGCCCCGGCAAGGCGGCGGCGGTCAAACTGCCGGTGCTGAATGGCGTCGATCACCGTTTTCAGGGCCTGGGCAACGATCCAAGTCACCACGCTGACGTTGATGATCGGATTGGAAATCAAAAAGCTGAGATTCATAGCGCAAATTCCTTTATATCATTTCTTTTTTTATCATAGCCTTTTTAGGCGCTTTTGTCAACGCTCTGCGCGCCTTTTGCGCCGCCCTCTATTACCTTGCCAAACAAGGCGAAATGTGCTAAAATAGCCGAAAAGGCAAAATGCGGAGGGGGAAAGCACAGTGGAGCAAAACCGGCGAAATTACAGCAAAGAGCAGGACGGCATTTTGCGGGAAATCGAACAGAGCGGCAAGCGTCCCACACTGCTGCTCCATGCCTGCTGCGCCCCTTGTTCCAGCTATGTGCTGGAGCATCTTGCCCGTTTTTTTTCCATTTCTGTTTTGTACTATAATCCCAATATCGAGCCGGAAAGCGAATATGATAAGCGCAAAGCGGAGTTGCAGCGTTTGATTGATTCCATGCCGCTGGAAAATGAAGTCACCCTGCTGCCCTGTGAGTATCATAATCAGGCATTCCGAGAGATCTCCAAAGGGCTGGAGGACGTGCCCGAGGGCGGGGAGCGCTGCCTTGCCTGTTTCCGTCTCCGGCTCCGCCGGGCGGCGGAGGAGGCAAAACGCCGTGGATTCGACTATTTCACCACCAGCCTGTCCATCAGCCCCCTGAAAAACGCGGAGGCCCTAAACCGCATTGGGGAAGAAGTGGGGAAAGAGTTGGGCGTGACCCATCTTCCGTCGGATTTCAAGAAAAAGGACGGCTACAAGCGCTCGCTGGAGCTTTCCAGAGAGTATGACCTGTACCGTCAGGATTACTGCGGCTGCGTGTTTTCCAAGATACAACGGGACAGAGAAAAGGAGGATGCGGTATGCCGATAACGAATGATGGGATCACCTACCGGGCGGCGGATACCCACGCCCACATCTACCCCGGAAAGATCGCCGAAAAGGCCACCGCCTCCGTGGGACATTTCTACCATACGGATATGCTGAACGTGGGCCTGCCCCACGTGCTCAGAGAGCGAGGAAAAGCCGCAGGAATCGACCGTTTCCTCGTTTGCTCTGTGGCTACAAAAGTGGAGCAGGTGCGCTCCATCAACGAATTTATCGAGCGGAAATGCCGGGAATATCCTGAATTTGTGGGCCTTGCCGCATGGCATCAGGACGTGGAAGATGTCGCTGCGGAGCTGGACGACATCCAGCGCCGGGGACTGCGGGGCGTGAAGCTCCACCCGGATTTTCAGGAATTTTTCATTGACGATCCCCGTATGATGCCCTTTTACGAGGAGATGAACCGCCGGGGACTGCCCGTGCTGTTCCACACCGGCGACAATCGCACGGATTTTTCCTCTCCCCGCAGGCTCATGAACGTGCTGGAAAAAATCCCGGATTTCACCTGCATCGCCGCCCATCTGGGGGGCTACACGGTGTGGGAGGAAGCAAAAAGAACGCTGCACGGCACCAATGTGTATGTGGACACTTCCAGCTCTCTGTTCGCTCTAAGTCCGGAGCAAGCCCAAAACAGTATTCGTCATTTTGGCGTGGAACACACCATGTTCGGCACAGATTTTCCCATGTGGGATCCTTCGGAGGAAGTGGAGCGTTTCCTTGCGCTGGGGCTTTCCGAGGAAGAGAACCGCATGATTTTCTACGACAACTTCGCCCGTCTTTTCCGTTTAGAAGACTGATTGGGGATTGGTATGGAAAACACAAGATTCCTGCAAGCCTGTCAAACGGTTCTGGACAAAGGGCGGCAAGGCGGCGGTATCGGCACGCTGAGCGAGAAGACCCTCCATGCTGTGCTGAAGCAGTATTTTGACCCCGACACAACCCACCACGAGCAGAAGGTGGGCTCTTTCGTCACAGATATCCGAAACGAAACAGGCTTTTATGAAATCCAGACGGGGAATTTTTACCGCCTCAGAGAAAAGCTTGAGGCGTTTCTTCCCGAAGCTCCGGTCACTGTGGTGTATCCCGTTCCGGCGAAAAAGTGGCTGATCTGGCTGGAGGAGGACGGCACCATGACCCCCCGCCGGAAAAGCCCCCGGCAAGGCACGGCGGCGGACATTCTGCCGGAGCTGTACAGGATAAAATCATTTATCGGCCGGGAGGGACTTCGCTTCTGCGCGGTGCTTTTAGAGCTGGAGGAATACCGGCTGAAAAACGGCTGGGGCAATGGCGGCAAGCGGGGCTCGACCCGGTTCGAGCGATTTCCCGTTGCCCTGTTAGACGAAGTTTGGCTTTCCTCTCCCGAGGATTTTTTAAGACTGGTCCCGGACACGCTGCCGGAAACTTTCACGGTAAAAGAATACGGCAAGGCTGCAAAGCTTTCCCCGAAAGGGGCGGGAGTAGCAGTGAGCGTGCTCCTTTCCGCCGGAGCGCTGGAACGGGTGGGAAAAGTGAAAAATGCCTATCTTTACCGCCGGGTAAAATAAAAAATTTACACGATTTTTTCAATGCGGTATCTGGCGCTGACAAAGGCCCAGTTCTGGGCAAAGGAGCGCATCACGTTCCAGTACCCGCCGCCGCGGAGGGAAAATTCCTCTAAGAGGTCAAATTTCCCGCTGATGCTCCGCACGTCCTCGAACCAGACCACGTGCTCGTGCTGGCTGCTCCGATAGGAAAAGGTGGGGGAGTAGGCAGTTTCATCAAATGTGATGGGGACGTTGTTGCGCTGTGCGATCTGTACGGCGTACTCGTTGCCGATAGCAGTAGCCCTTGTGATGCCCCGTTCAAAGGGCAGGATCCAGTCGTAGCCGTAGTTGGGAATCCCCATCATGATTTTATCCGGCGGAATTGCCGAAGCGCCGTAGGTGACCACTCTGCGTACCTGATTCAGCGGCGCCACCGCCATGGGCGGACCGAAGGTGTACCCCCATTCGTATGTCATCAGCAGCACCGTGTCCGCCAAAGCGCCGATTGCGGCGTAATCGTGAGATTCGTACAGCAGTCCTTCTTGGGTCGCCGATATTTTCGGCGCAAGGTCCACATTGACAAAGAACCCTTCAGCATGCATTCTCTCAATGGCCCGGCGAAGAAAATTCTGATAATTACCCGCGTCTGCGGCTTCCACATATTCAAAGTCGATATCCAGCCCCAGATAGCCCTTTTCCCGCATGACCGCGACGATCTGGTCAAAAACCCGGTCCTGCAGGGCGATGTCCCGAAACAGAATGCTTGCCCTTTGTCCGCTGAAATTGCCCTCTTCCGTGATGGAGGAAAGCAGCATCACCGGCGCGGCTCTGTATTCGTAGGCCATGTTGATCATCCACTGATCGTCAATGGGGATCAGCTCCCCGCTTTCTGTAAAGCCGTAGCCGAAAATGGTCAGGTAGGTGAGATAGGGAAGCGTGCGCCGAAGCTCATTTCGGTAAATGTAGGGATAGGCGTAGCCATTCAGGGAAACGGTACGGCGCTTGGGTTCCGTAAAGTGAATGACGATGGTCTGTCCCGCCGTCAGATAGGGGGAGAAAATGAGATTGGGATTGTTTTGCAGCAGTTCGATCTCCGGTATGGAAAACCGGGCGGCAATGGACTCCAGCGTGTCGCCGGGACGAACGGTGTACACCGTTTCGGGAATGAGGATTAAAAGCGCCTGTCCCACCGGCAGGCGTTGGGGATTTTGAATGCCGTTGTCGCTGATAATGCGGTTGGCGGACACGCCGTATTGCTGAGCAAGCTGCCACACGGTGTCCCCTTGCCGCACGATATGGATAAACATTCCGCAGCCCTTCTTTCTATCGGTTTCTTAACCATATGTGAAAAAACCGGGCGGTATGCGGAAGCATTTTAGGAAACAATCGAAAGGAGAAACACTATGGAACGTGACACGATGGAGCTGCAAAAGCTGCCCTTTTTTACCGAGGGCAACACCTATACAGGCAGCAAAACAAAGGACAGAAACGCGGGAATTTTGCTGCGCTACCTTGTCCGGCCAAACAAGGAGGAAGGAAAGCTCAACGCCTTCGCCTGGACAACCGACTGTGCCTTTGAGCTTGCGCAGGAGAAACAGGCAAAAGAAGCGCCCCTGACGGAGGCAGGACTGGAAGGAATCCAGGCTTGGCTGTCAGAGTTGTATCAGGCTTTGTGAAAAAAACTTTTTTCTGCCTTTTTCGTTTGAACATGTTGGCTATACTATAAGATATCATTCTTGTATCTTTCTTGAAGGAGTAAACGCCATGTACAAAATCGTGAGCAAACAAGAGCTGAACCCCACTGTGACAAGGATGGAGATCGAAGCGCCTTTTGTCGCCGCCAAAGCAGAGCCGGGGCAGTTTATCATTCTGCGGGTGGACGATGAGGGAGAACGCATCCCGCTGACCGTTGCCGGATATGACCGGGAGCGGGGGACGGTCACCATTATTTTCCAAATCGTCGGGGCTACCACGGAAAAGCTGAATCACTTGAATGAGGGCGATTCTCTCCGGGATTTTGTAGGCCCGCTGGGTGTCGCCACTCACACAGAGGGACTGCAAAAAGTCTGCATTGTAGGCGGCGGCGTGGGCTGTGCCATCGCTTTGCCCATTGCCCAAAAACTTCATGATGCCGGATGTGAAGTCACCTCAGTGATCGGTTTTCGTTCCAAAGACCTGTTGATTTTGGAGGATGAATTCCGCGCCGCGTCCAATACGCTGTATGTCATGACGGATGACGGCTCTTACGGCAAGAAGGGCAATGTCTGCGTTCCTCTCAACGAGATGTTTGAAGCAGGGGAGACCTTTGACGAGGTTATCACCATCGGCCCGCTGATCATGATGAAATTTGTGGTGGAAGCGGTTAGGCCCACCGGCATTCCCTGCACCGTGTCCATGAATCCCATCATGATCGACGGCACGGGCATGTGCGGCGGCTGCCGGCTGACGCTCCATCAGGACGGCAAGCGTGTGACGAAATTCGCCTGTGTGGACGGCCCGGACTTCAACGGCTATGAGGTGGATTTCACGGAG
>JAFLRP010000155.1 GCA_022511515.1 Acutalibacter sp. | reverse complement strand
TGGTGTCCAAAATGGTGGCGATGGGCAGCCCCAGCTCGGTCCTCAGGCGCACCACCGCTTCCAGCTTCTTGGCAGCGTCCTCATAGGTGCAGTGGGAAAAGTTGAACCGGGCAGCGTTCATGCCTCCCAGCATCAGGCGGCGCAGAACTCCCTCATCGTCCGTGGCAGGTCCCAGCGTGCAAATGATTTTGGTTTTTCTGATCATATCTCTCCGTCCTTTCATTTTTTATTTTATCTCACATGAAACTGACTTCAGGAACCATACAACCTTCCTCTGAGCCAGTATTGGTCTCGGTTTTCGTTCCCTGCCGAGCGTGTTCATTCCTTCCCCAACAGCCGGTAAATGTCGCCTTTTCGGAGCCCCGTGAGCTTTGCCGTTTCTTTGGCTGCGTCAGCGGCGGAGAGGCCCTGCTCCATTCGCTCTCTGGCAAGCTGGGCGGCATCCCCTAAGGTATATTCTTCTTCCTCGGTTTTGGGTGCTTCCGCCCCGGCGATCACCAGCACGTATTCGCCTTTCGGCTCGTGCTCCCGATAGTGGGCGGCGCAAGTTTTTAAATCCGTGCGCCAGACTTCTTCGTAAATTTTCGTCAGCTCCCGGACCACGGCGATTTTTCTGTCCCCGCCGAAAAGCTTTTCCAAATCGGACAATGTTTTCCGCAGCTTGTGGGGGGCTTCGTAAAAGACCATAGTGCGGGTCTCGTGTTCCACGGATAATAAATGCTCCCGGCGGCTCCGTTTATTCATGCTCAAAAAGCCCTCAAAGGTAAACCGCCCGGTGGGCAGCCCGCTGACGGCCAATGCCGAAATCACCGCCGTGGGTCCGGGCACTACGTAGACAGGGATATTTTGCTCCGCGCAGGCGGCAATCAGCGTTTCGCCGGGGTCGGAGATAGCGGGCATTCCCGCGTCCGAAACGAGAGCACAGGTCTCGCCCGATTGCAAGCGCTGTATAATCACCTCGCCGTGGGATAGTTTGTTGTGTTCAAAATAGCTCAAAAGCGGCTTTTTGATGCCGAAGTGGGTCAAAAGCTTTCTGGTCACTCGGGTGTCTTCGGCGGCGATAAAATCCGCTTGCGCCAAGGTTTCTTGCGCTCTGGGGGAAAAGTCCTCCAAATTCCCGATGGGCGTTCCCACCACATATAACGCGCCTTTTTCCAGCTTCACCGGCGTTCTTCCCTTTCCGGGTTCTGTTCGTATTCCCCGTAGATTTTCTTCATTTCATTGGTAAAATCCCCGCCGCCGTCGGTCAGGAGCAGGACGGGCTCTATATTTACGCCGGGTTTCCCTCCCCGGCGGCATTCCAACAAAAACAGGTAGGGCTGCTTTCCCGGCGCTGACTGCACCAGCCGCAGGCGCTTGGGCTCCAATTCCTGACGGCGGAACACTTCCATGGCCTCCGCCAGCCGTTCCCCCGGCAAGCAGACGCAAAGCCTGCCCCCATAGCGCAGAGAATACCGGGCGGCGGCCGCCAAGTCTGTCAGCGTCAAACTTTCCTCGTGCCGTGCCATCTTTCTTGCTCCGCCCCCCAACGCCCCGCTGTTTAGAGGATAATAGGGCGGATTGCAGGCAATCAGGTGAAAGCCCTGGTGGGGTAAAAGGGAGCGGTAATCCCGGATATCGCCCTGCATCACTTGCAGGACTTCGGAAAATCCGTTTTCCTCAGCCGATTTTAATGCCAACTGCACGGCATTCTCCTGCAGCTCCACCGCCAGCACGGAATGGGGTTTTCCCCGCATACACCACAGCAGGGGAATGGTCCCGCAGCCCGTGCCGAAGTCGGCGCAGATTTCTCCGGGGCGGGGCAGGGAAAAATGTGACAGCAAAAGGGTATCGGTGGTAAAGCCGTGTTCCTCCGTCACCAATACGTGATGTCCCTGCCCCAAGGGTTCCCAGCGGCAGTCTTTTTCTTGTGCGTTCTCTCCCACGTTCCTGCCGCCTTTCCCGAAAATACCCATGCGAAAAACAAAATCCGAGGCGTATTCCGCCCCGGATTCTGCTTTTCCGAATCAATGACCCGAAAGCCGATTAGCCCTCCTGAGGAGCGCCGACCGGGCATACTCCGGCGCAAGCGCCGCAAGAAACGCAGGTATCGGGGTCGATTACGTACTTGCCATCGCCCTCAGAGATAGCGCCCACGGGGCACTCACCGGCGCAAGCGCCGCAGGCGATGCATTCGTCGTTGATAACATAAGGCATAGGTAACACCTCCAGAAGTTTTTTACACCCATATTTTAGCACATTTTGCCTAAAAATCAAGCCCTTATCTGCAAAAGCATGGCAATTTGTTTTGCGAGGGATCGGTTTGCGGGCGTTCCTTGCCTTTTGCGCCCGGATATGATAGGATAAACCTGCAAAAAACGGCGGAGGACAACAGAATGGCAAGTGACTATTATAAACCGTGCGCGGAATTGGATCGGTGCGAAAAGCTGATCAAGAAATATTTTGAAACGGGACAGTATGAAACATGCTTTGCCGGTCATTTGGAATTGGCGGAGAAGGGTTACCCGTTAGCCGAATGCCAAATCGGCTATTTCTACCTTGACGGGTTGGGCGTAGAAAAAGACGTATCGAAGGCTCTGTATTGGACGGAGCGGGCGGCAAAGCACGGCGACAGAGACGGGCAATACAATCTGGCATGGTTTTATGAGGAAGGGATCGGTGCGGAAATTGATCTGGAAAAAGCCCGGTATTGGTACAGGGAAGCCGCACTGCAAAATCATGATTTAGCCATCGAAAAATGTAAAAAGCTGGGCATTGACAGCTTGGAAAAGGTCGAAAAAGCATGATCGGATTGGAGAATCAAAAATTGCGATCCAAAAGGCTGACATACCGCCTGTTGGAGGAGACCGATAAGGAAGCGCTGCGGGGAATCTTGTCCGATAACGATGTCACCGAACCGGCGGGATTTTTCCCCGCCAAATCAAAAGAAGAATTCGATGAGTTTTTCGCCACGCTGACCCGGTACAACACGGGCATTGCCATTTTGCTGGGAGATACCCTACTCGGCTATATCCACGTGAACCGGCATAGTTCCGACTTGCCGGAATACCGCGGCAAAAAAGGCGTAATGCTGGGCTTCGTCATCGGAAAGAAATTTTGGAATCACGGCTATGCCACAGAGACGTTAGAAGCCATCACCGCCTATTTGAAACAGACCTTTGACTTTTGCGTCGCAGACCATTTTGTGGGCAACGAGCCGTCAAAGCGGGTCATCGAAAAATGCGGGTATCGTTATCTGGAAACCTACACCATTCTCTTTGAAGCGCTGGGAGAGGAAAAGACCTGCCGCAGCTATATTTACTGAAATATTACACGATACGGGGGAACCGGAAATGGAAATCGTATTGACGATCCTGACAGGCATCGTTTTCGCGGCGCTGGGAGCCTTTTTCTTCTTTAAGCCGGAGCTGGTTTGGAAAATAACGGAAGAATGGAAATCCTACTCTGCGGGAGATCCGTCAGATTTGTATCTGAAAAGCACAAAGTTCGGCGGGGTCTTATTCATGCTGGGCGGGATTGCTTTCGCGCTCCTCCCGCTGATTTTAAAATGATCGCTTTTCGCAAAGTTGAAAGGGGAGAAAAAGATGACTAAGAAATTTGTTGACTTGCTGGCTTTGTCCATTGCTTTTATGATCGTGCTCCCGTGGGCAGTGCAGGCTTTTGTGAAGGGCGATGCCGCCATTGGAATCCTTCTGTTGCTGCTCTACGTTATCAATCCGATCTATTCCGCAGTTTTGGGCTGGTTTTCGGGAAAAGACCTTCAGAAAATGTGGTTTTTACCGATTCTTTCCGCGCTCCTGTTTTTGTCCGGCGGGATCAGTCACCTGAGCCTTTGGGCTTTCGCCGGCACTTATCTTGTCATCGGTATCGTTGTGATGTTCCTATCCGATTTCATCAGAAAGAGAATGGAACGGTAATTTTGCCGAATATACGGGGAATATATCATGGATCGACTGTTACTTGTGGACGGCAGCAATCTGTTGTTTCAAATGTTTTTCGGCATGCCGGCCAGGATCGTGAACGCAGAGGGGAAAGCCATTCAGGGCACGCTGGGCTTTGTGGGCGCGCTGTTGAAAATCATTCGGCAAACCGGACCAACCCATATTGCCGTGCTCTTTGACGGCGAGCATGAAAACAGCCGCGCCCAAATAGATGCCGATTACAAGGGAAACCGCCCGGATTACAGCCAGATTCCGGAAGAAGAAAATCCTTTTTCCCAGTTACCCGATGTGTATCGCGCTCTGGATTTCCTTCAGATCAAACACGCGGAAACGGAAGACTGCGAAACGGATGACTGGATCGCCGGATATGCTTTGCGATACGGCAAGGAAACGGAAATCGTGATCTCCTCTTTTGACAGCGATTTCTTTCAGCTCATCACCGACAAGGTGCGGGTGCTCCGATATCGGGGAGAGAAGACGATACTCTGTGGTCCCGACTATATAGAAGAAAAATTCCGTATTCTGCCCGGGCAGTACGCTGATTTTAAGTCTCTGGTAGGCGATGCGGCGGATCATATCTGCGGGGCGGAGCAGGTGGGCCCAAAAACGGCGGCAAAATTACTGGAACAGTATGGTACACTGGAAAACATACTTACCCACGCGGAAAGGATCGAAAAGCCCTCCGTCCGGGATTCCATTCTTAAAAATGCCGAACGGCTGAGGAACAACTACAAGCTCATCAAGCTGGGCGGCGAAATCCCCCTGCCCTTTGCCATGGGTGATCTTGCGTATCATTTGCCGGAAATCACCACCACGGAAGTCCTGCGGGGCATTGGGCTAAAATAGAACCTTTGAAAAAACAAAAAAACAGCGGGGCTGATCGCCCCGCTGTTTTTATTCTAAGCCCTTCAACTGGTCGGCTTCTTTTTTGTCCACCTTGACCTTGCCGTCCCGGAGGAGCTTGACTTCCGACGCGTGGAAGACCTTGGGCGCGCCCTCGGGGTCCTTGTCCAAACGGACGGTGAGCTTGCGGGTCAACAGGTTTTGGTCGATGACCACGCCCTTTCCGTCAGGGGTGGACACCAAGGCGTTGACCTTGGGCGTGGTGCGCAGCAGGTCCTGATAGGCCTCCTGCTCGTATTTCAGGCAGCACATGAGTCTTCCGCAAGCGCCGGAAATCTTCACGGGGTTCAGGGACAGGCCCTGCTCTTTTGCCATTTTGATGGACACGGGCTGGAAGCTGTCCAGGAACGTCCCGCAGCAGAAGGCTCTGCCGCAGATCCCTAAGCCGCCCAGCATTTTCGCCTCGTCCCGCACGCCGATTTGCCGTAATTCGATTCTGGTGCGGAACTGCCCGGCCAAGTCTTTCACCAGCTCCCGGAAATCCACCCGTCCGTCGGCGGTGAAATAGAATAAAATCTTGCTGTTGTCGAAGGTGTACTCCACGTCCACCAGCTTCATTTCCAGACCGTGCTGGGCAATTTTTTCCTCGCAGATGCGGAACGCCGTCTTTTCCTTGCGGTGATTTTCCTCCAGCCGCTGGATGTCATCTTTCGTGGCCCTGCGCAAAAGCTTCCGCAAGGGCTGAACGATGGAGCTGTCGCTGACCTCCTGATTCTTCATGGCCACCTCGCCGCATTCCACGCCGCGGGAAGTCTCCACAATGACTTTTTCCCCGATGCCCAACTGCTCCTGACCGGGGTCAAAATAGTAGATTTTACCTGTATCCTTAAACCGCACACCGACTACGACGGCCATACACATTCTCCTTTTTCTCTCCTATGATAAATTTTTACGGAATTCTGTTTTATTTTCCCGCCGCCTCTCGCAGCTTGGCGCACAGACTGCACAGCAAGAGGTTCATGTTGGCGTTGCGTTCCAGTTTTCGGCGGAATTCCTCCGGAATTTCCGGCAAACCGGACAGCCGATTTTTCGGCAGACCGGACAAATAATCCGCTTCTTTCGGCGCGCCGCCCAAAAGGGTTGTCCCGCCCATCCGCAATACGCAGGCGTCCCGAAAAATCACAGACAGGCGGGAAAGCACTTCCCCGCACAGCTTTCTGTCTTTCTGCAGCGGCACCACCGCTTTCAGCAGACGGTCCTCATTGGTGTCCATCATTCCGGTTACCATAGCGGCGGCGATTTCCTGTACTTGAGCAGCGGTGCCGCCCGCCGCTTCCTCCAGCATTCTACCGATATTTCCCCCGCAGAGAGCCGCAAGCTGCCCGGCGGTTTCCCCATCGATTCCGGCAGCCCGCTCCACATAGGCGGCTGCTTCTTCAATAGGCGGGGGCTTCAGGGTAAAGCTCTGCACTCGGGAACGGATCGTGGGCAAAAGCTGCTCCGCCGATTCGCAGACCAGCAGAAACACGGCGCTGTCCGGCGGTTCTTCGATCGCTTTGAGCAGCTTGTTCTGGGCGACGGCGGAGGTGTTTGTACCCATCAACAGAATGTAGACGTTCACATCCGCTTCCTCCGGCATGCGGTAGGCGTCGGAAGTGATGGATTTGATGGTATCGACACTAAGGGAGCGGGATTTCCCGCTCCCTTCTGCCACGCGGATATCGGGATGCGAACCGGCAGCGGCACGAATGCAGGAAGGGCACTGCCCGCAGGGAGCTTTCTCCCGATCACGGCAGACCAATGCCTTTGCAATGTGCTTTGCCAGTGTTCGCTTGCCGGTGCCTGACTCCCCCTGCAGCACGATGGCGTGGGGAAAACGGCGCTGGGCGAAGGCAGCGGAAAGAGCTGCCTTGACCTCATCATTTCCTAAAAAACCGGAAAAATCCATCAGACCTTCTCAAAGCGGTCCACATTCAGCACGAAGATGGTGGACCCGCCCACGGTGACTTCCACCGGGAAAGAGGAATACATCCCTACGTCCATGGTGGAGCTGCTGGGCACGATTTGCGTCCGGCGGCTGCTGTATTTGGAAATCAATCCGATCACATCGTCCACCTTATCGTCGTCCACGCCGGAGATAAAGGTGGTGTTGCCCGCCATCAAAAAACCGCCGGTGGTGGCCAGCTTTGTTACGGAATAACCTTCACGGGTCAGCGCAGAAGATACCGCGCCGCTGTCGTCATTGCTCACAATTGCAAGAATCAATTTCATAAAACATACCATGCCTTTCCGGGTGCTTTTCATGCACCCGTACGGATTTCCTGTTACTATAGGAGAAACCCGGTGCTTTTGCGGAGCAAAAGAGAACTGTTTCGCAGTTCAGGGTTTCTCCGCGATAATCGCAGAGAAATCGAATGATTGCTCTGCGATTATTGTATCATAAACAGCGAGGAAATTCCAGCTATTTTGCAAATTTTATGTGAAGTTTCAAGACCTCTCCCTTTGAAGCTCCCGCCGGACCTCTTTTCTGCACCAAAACAGCGCCAAAATATTGGGCACCGCCATCAGCCCATTAAAAGCGTCGCCCAACTGGAACACGGCCGAGAGCGGCAGCACACAGCCCGAAAAGGCCGCTAAGGCAGACGCCAGGGCAAAGAAAGTTTTCCCCTTTCCCTTAGTCAGGTAGAATAGTCCCTCACGCCCGTAGCAGCACCAGGCGATCACCGTGGCCGCAGCGAACAGCGCCGTGCAGAGGGACACCGCCCAACTCCCCGCCTGCCCCAAAGCGGATTCGTAGGCAAAAAAGGTGAGCCTTGCCCCCTCCAGCATGGGGGAGCGGCAGCAGAGGATACAAAGTCCCGTTACCGTACACATGACGATGGTGTCCACGAAAACCTGAAAAATCCCCATACAACCCAATTCCACAGGCGTGCGGTCCGTTACCTTGTCATAGGCAAAGGCGGAACTGCCCAACCCCGCTTCGTTGGTAAACACCCCCCGGGAAACTCCGGTTTTCAGCGCCAGCAGCGCCCCGGCCGTGCCGCCCGCCCCTGCACGGAAAGAAAAAGCGCTTTCAAAAATGCTCTGAAAAGCTCTGGGCAGATTTTCCCGAAAGACCCACAGCACCCCGAGGGATGCTCCGAAAAACAGCAAAGTCATCAGGGGCACCAGCCGCTCGGTGATTTTCACGGCGAATTGCAATCCGCCCCGTGCCACAAAAAAGACCAAACCCGCCAGCAGAATTCCGGTCATGCCCGCCGGCAGCCCGAAGCTCTCCAGCGAAGCCGCGCAGGCGTTTGTCTGGGCCATATTTCCCATGCCGAAAGAGGAGAGGCAGCATCCGGCGGCATAAAAGACAGCCAGCGGCCTGCCCCATTTTTGAATGCTTTCTATGTAGCCCAGAGCGCCGGGAGCGCTCCGATGTTTGGCGGCAAGGAGATTTTCCGCGAAAACGGTCATCATGCCGAAAACAGAAGAGATCCACATCCAGAAGATTGCTCCCGGACCTCCCACTGTGATGGCCGCCGCCACGCCCACGATGTTTCCTGTTCCGATGGATCCCGCCAGCGCCGCCGTCAACGCTTGAAACCGGGTGATCTCCCCCCTGCTTTTCTTCTGTTTTTCGTTTCCCACCGCCGCTTTCATCCAGGTTCTGACCCGCCGAATCTGAAAAAACCTCCCGGCGCAGGAAAAATACACGCCCGCCGCCAAAATCAACAGCAGGACGTGCCAGCCCCATAAAGCATCCCTCAGCGCTTCCAGCATGTTTCTTCCCCCTCATTCCGGCAGCTTCATGCGTTTCTCGAAAAATTCCCGGGAACTCATACCCGAGGGGCGCAGATACCGCCCCAATCCATAGAGGGTTTCCGGGTCCCGGGTAATGCTGCTGACGGTTTCCTCACAGGTCATGGTGACGGAAAAGCCCATCTCTTTCAAAATTTTCGGCGTAGTCTTGCTTGCCTCGCCAAAGGGATAGACAAAGGTTTCCGCTTCCGCGCCAATGCCGTCTTTGATAGCGGTTTGGGCCTGTTCCAAATCCTTTGTGAGACGGGCCCGGTACTGCTCCTCCGTCTCCCCGGCAGCTTTTCGCACCCCCACATATTTTCCGCTGCTTTTGTGCAGGTTGTAGCTGTGATTTCCCACCTTCACAAGACCGGAATCCGTCATTTCCTTCAAGTGCGTCCAAGTACAGTGGGTGTAGTAGCCGTTGTGCTCGCCGCTTTCGGTGTAAAAATCGGAAAAATATCCAATGGGGGAAATGAGGAACTTGCACCGGTGCTCTTTCGCCAGCTCAAAGGCGTAAAGATAATTGTTGTAGTATCCGTCATCAAAGGTGAGAAGGATGGGTTTTTCCGGCAATGCTTCTCCCTCGGTGTAGGCGATCAAGTCCTGCGGAAGAATCGTGGTATATCCGTGCTCTTTCAAGTATAAAATATCGCTTTCCAGCTCATCGGGGGAGATCACGTATTTCCCGTGATAAGCTTTGTCTTTCAAAACGGAATGATACATCACGATAGGGATTTTAACCCCGGGTTCTTCCGTTCTCTGCTCTATGGTGGCTGCATTGACCGTAAAAAGCGCCGTAAAGAGCACTGCCGCACCTAAGGTGACGGCGCACATCAGCCGCCAGTTGACCTTGATGATCCGATAAAATCCCCATTTTCCCATAAAAAACACCGTCCCGTGCCATATATAAGCACAGGACGGTATTTTTATTCTTTGCTCAGCCTCACTTCTCAAATTGCCGAAAAAGCCTGCAACCAGGATAGCACCGCAGGGAAAGGCAGGGTAAGAAAAGCTCTTGAAAAGCAGCCTTTTTGTCCTGACATTACTGCCGGAACACCGTTTCGGCGGCGTCGGTCTCGAACTGCTTGTTGTACAGGTCGGCGTAGTAACCGCCCTGGGCCATCAGCTCCTTATGGGTGCCGCGCTCGATAATCTTACCGCCCCGCACCACTAAAATCATATCCGCCTTGCGAATGGTGGACAGCCGGTGGGCAATGAGGAAGGACGTGCGGCCGGTCAAAAGGGTAGAGATGGCCTCCTGAATCAATGCTTCCGTCTCCGTATCGATGGAGGCGGTGGCCTCGTCCAGCACAAAGATCTTCGGGTCCGCCAGCACCGCCCGGGCGAAAGAAACCAATTGCTTTTCCCCGGTGGAAAGCTGCCCGCCGCCCTCGCCAACATCGCTGTCGTAGCCCTTTTCCATGCGCATGATGAAATCGTGGGCGTTGACCAGCTTGGCAGCCGCTATAATTTCCTCGTCGGTGGCGTCCAGTCTGCCGTAGCGGATATTTTCTTTTACCGAGCCGGAGAACAGGTGGGGCGTTTGCAGCACGTAGCCGATGTTGCTGTGCAGCCACAGCATGCTGCGCTCTTTATAATCTCTGCCGTCCACCAGCACCCTGCCGCCGGTGGGTTCAAAGAACCGGCACGCCAGATTCACCAGCGTGGATTTTCCCGCGCCCGTCTCGCCGACGATGGCTACCGTCATGCCCGCAGGCACTTCCAGATTGAAATGCTCCAGCACGTTTTCCGTGCCGTCCGGGTACATAAAGGTCACGTCCTCAAAGGTGATGGCGCCCTCCAGCTTTTCCCAGTTTTCCCGCTTAGGCTCCAAAGAAGTGCCGTATTTTTCGATCACTTCGGGGGTATCGGTGATTTCAGGCTGCAGCTCCATCAGGGCGGTGACGCGCTCGATGTTTGCCTGCGTGGAAATAAATTCGGAAATCGTTCCGGCCAGGTTCTGCACCGGGTCGGCAATGACCAGAGCATAGTTCACGAAGATTGTCAGCTCGCCGATGGTGATAAAATCTCCCAACACCATGGTGCCGCCGCCGGTGATGACAAAGCTGACCGCCAGCGCGGTCAAAAGCCCGATCAGGGGCACGTACACAGCGCTGAGCATGACGGAGCGGATGGTGGTGCTCCTCATGCGCCCGGTGACTTCCTGAAATTTCTCGGTGTTCTTGTCCTCAATGACAAGGGTTTTCGAGGTCTTTGCCCCGGAAATGCCCTCGTTGTAGTGGCGGGTGATTTCAGCGTTGACCTTTCTCACCTGCCGGTTCACGTCCAAAATGCGCTTTTGGAAAAACAGCGTCAAAAGCACGATGAAGGGAACGACCACAATGACCAGCAGGGCCAGCTTCCAGTTCAGGGCCAGCATGACCCCCATACAGCCGAGGACGTAAATGCCGCTGTAGAACACGTCTACCAAGCTCCACGCCAGCGCGCTGCTGATGCGGCTGGTGTCGCTCATGACCCGGGCCATAATGGTGCCCACAGGAGTTTGGTTATAGTAGGAAAAGCTCAAGGTCTGCAAATGGGTGAACAGCTTTTCCCGCATATCCCGGTTCATCCGTACTTCGATGCCGATGCCGGTGCGCCCCATGAACATGGTGGACACCGTGACGATCAGCACCAAAAGCAGGTACAAGAGACCAAAGGGCAAAAGCCCCTCGTGGCTTCGGGGCGTGATGAAATTGTCCACCGCGTAGCCGGTCATCAGGGTGTAGCAGATATCGATGGCGGCTGAGATCGCCATGGTGGCGACCAGCAGCACCATTCTCTTTTTGTAGGGCTTCAAAAAGGGCAGCATCTTCCCCCAGACTTTCAGGGAAGAAATAGCGTCCTTTTTTGTTTCTTGTGTAGAATTATCCATAGTTCCTCCATATTATGTCAAAGCATCGCGAAACACGGCTTATATCGCTTCTTCCTTACCACTCTGGATATCAAAAATGCGTTTGTAGATGCCGTCCTGCTCCACCAGCTCCTGATGGGTGCCCATCTGGACGACCTTGCCCCGGTCCAGCACGATGATCTGGTCGGCGTTCATCAGGGTGGTGATGCGGTGGGCGATCAAAATCGTGGTGCCGTGGACGTTTTCCTGAATGGAGTGCCGGATCTTTGCGTCGGTCTCCATGTCCACCGCCGACAGAGAGTCGTCAAACACTTTGATGGGCGTGTCCTGCATGAGCATTCTGGCAATGGCCACACGCTGTTTCTGCCCGCCGGAAATGGTCACGCCCCGCTCGCCGATGGGCGTTTCATAGCCCTGGGCGAAGTTTTCGATAGCGTCGTCGATCACCGCGAGTCTGGCATAATGCCGGACCGTTTCGATGTCTTCCTTGTTGGCGCCGTCGGCGATGCTCTCCCGGAACGTCTTGGAGAACAGGAAGGGCTCCTGCAGCACGATGCCGATATTCTTCCGCAAATGAGAGCGCTTGATGTTCCGAATGTCCACGCCGTCCACGGTGATGGTGCCGTCTCCCTCCGGCAGGTCATAGAGCCGGTCCAGCAAATACATCAAAGTGGACTTGCCGCTGCCTGTGGCCCCCAAAATGCCGAAGGTCGTGCCGGCCTTGATGGTAAAGGACACATCGTCCAGCACGCCGGTGCTGCTGTCGGGATAGTGAAAGCTCACGTGGTCGAACACGATGTCGCCGCGGATATCGGGCTCCTGCGGATCGAGGCAGTCCTGCTCCTCCTCCGCGTCCAGAATGTCAAACAGACGGGTGGCGCTGATGGAGGTCTTGGACAGTTCGCCCAGCAGACGGCCCAAGCTTCTGGTGGGCCACACCAGCATGGAATTGTAGGCGGTAAAGGCCAGGTATTCGCCTTCGGTCAGGCTGCCGTTCTCCACGAAGAACACGCCGGCAACCAGCACCACCAGCACCTGAAGTCCGGCGAGGAAATCGCCCAGACCCCAGTTGATGCCCATGATTTGGCCCAGTCTTGCCCAGTAGTCGGTATATTCCCGGTTTTTCTTGTTGAATCGGTCGATTTCAAACCGCTCTCTGCCGAAAGCCCTGACCACCCGGACGCCGGTCAGATTTTCCTGGACCATGGCGGTCAGCTCGCCCTCCGTTTCGTCCGCTTTCTCAAACCGCTTGCCCTGAATGATGAAAAACACCAGAGAAGCGCCGACGGAAAGGGGAATAAAGCACAGCACGATCAAAGACAGCCGGGCGTTCATGGAGAACATGAGTACCATGGATACCACCATCAGCAGCAGCACGCGGATACAGCCCATGAGCTGGGCGTTCACAAAATTGCGGATCAGGTCCAGATCGTTGGTGCAGCGCTGAATGATGTCGCCGGTCTGGTGAGAATTGTGCCAGGCATAGGGCAGTTTTTGAATGTGGTCAAACAAGGTGTTGCGGATTCTGGCCACCGTGCCCTCGCAGGCTCTGGCAAGGTTCATGCGGTAGGCATAGTTGGACAGGCCCGCGATCACAGCGAACAAGAGGGAAATCGCCGCGCAGATGACAATATGGGTGCGCAGCATTTCCCGGCCGCCGATGGCGTTGATCCAACCCACCAGAAAATCCGGCAGGTTAAAGGGATTGTCGTTGATGACCGAGTCCACCGTCACGCGGATGACCTGCGGAGTCATGTAGCTCGCGATGACGGAGATGACGATGGTCACCAGTGCCAGCACAAAATTTCTCCGAAAGCCCTGGGTAAAGGGATAAAACCGCAGAATGCTGGACTTCTTCTGTTTTTCCTGTTTCTTTTCCATAAATTCCTCTCTTGAGACGATACAATCTGATGGTATCGCCTGACCGGTGCCCTCCGCAGCCGCTGAGATCGAAGGGCATTCTTCGTAAGGCAGGGGCATCCCCCGCGGTGAATTTCATGTTTGCCAAGAAGCATTCCCGCAGCAGAACACCGGACGTTCTGCCGGAAAAGTCCCCCTCTTTTCGTAAGCGGAAAAAGGGCGGCAGGCTCTTTCTCAAAAAGCCTGCCGTCCCAATGAATATCTTCTTGGTTTTCACAGTACACTGTAAAAAAAGCAAGCCGATAGAAAGGCAGGAGTTGTACCTGAAGGCGCAGCTCCGGACGGTTTCTGACGAAACTGCTTCCCGTTTTGCTGCCCTTCATAGTCTTCCTGCATTTTCAAGTGCCGAAAGGATTTCACGGGTTCCTCTCGGCTGGTAACGACGGTGTTCTCATGTTATCATTTCTATTTGGAAAAGTCAACTGCTTCCCACAAAACTTCGCAGGCGGCTTCTGCAGTCAGATCAGCCAGCGCTTCACCACCGGGATTTTGGAAAGAACAAAGTAACCGCAAAGGGAAATTCCCAGATTGCAGAGGGAAACCAGAGGGATGGAAAAGACGGGGAGAAACGCATGTGCCGTCATGCCGAAATGGGTGAACAGGTTCAACACGAATATGTGGACAAGGTAAATGCAAAAAGACGCTTTTGACAAATGGGAGATTGCCACCGCCCCATTTCCCCGAAGATGCCCGGAAGCGTGCAGGAAAATCCCGAACTCGCCCACGGCAAGCAGCGCCGGCCCGACGGTCATACCCTCCAAAAAGCCGGCATAGAACGCTCCTGTATAAAGGGACATTCCAATCGTTCCGCCGAACACGAAAGCGAATCCCGCTATGGCAAACAGAATGCCGGCGCGGAGGGATATGCCGTACCGCTTGAGGTAGAATCCGAGCAGGCCGTATCCCATGGCGGCATAACACTGATTCAAAAGCCACTGGGAAGGGATTCCCGACAGCAGAGAAAAGGGCCAAAAGGGGCGCAAGGTGGGGTAGAGGATACCCACCGTGAACCACAGGATCAGGGCATAGCGGAGCTCAGCCCGTCCGGCATGGAGGACGAAACACCTCACAATGGGCAGCATGGCGTAAAACAGCAAAATGATGTGCAGAAAGTACAGATGAAACTCGTGTTTGAACAGAAGCACTTCCTTTGCCGCCTGTACCAGAGCTCCGAGGGAAAGCGTTCCGCCTACAAGGAGATCGTAGAGCTTATAAGCATAAGCCCAAAAGAACAGGGCCACTGCGATGCGCAGAATATAGCGGAAATACAGTTTTCGGATGGGCAGTTCCTTCTGCGGATTCAAAAACAGAACGCCGCTGCATAGAAAAAAGATCGGCACACTGGCCCGGGTAATGCTGCTCCAAAAGACAGCGCTTACCCAGTCAAGCGAACCGATGGGAAAAGATCCCGGGGCACAGGTATGAATGATGATAACGCCGAGGATCGCAGCCGCTTTCGCCAGATCAACGCCGCGTTCACGGTTCGCCGAAACGGGATTCATATTTGCCCCCCTTTGACGTTTTCTTTGGTCGCCAATTATACAATCGAAGGGCAAATAACACTCACTTCATTTTGCAAAATATCCCGTTTTCCGATATCAGTCCCTTTCCCACGCCCTGAACACGCAAATTGTTCGCCTTGTTTTTTTTCTTCAACTGCGGTATACTATCACTAAATGACAGAGCTAAAAGGAGGGGTTGCCATGTCTGCGGAAAAAGCGGCGCTTCGCAAGACGGCACGTCTGGAAAAACGGCGATTTTTGGGGCTGCCGAAATATTCGCTGGGGGAGGAGATATTTTCCTCCGTGTCCCACGGGGTTTCGGCGCTGTTCGCCGTGACCGCCCTTGTTTTACTGCTGGTTTTCTGCAAAAAGACCCCGAAAAATGTGGTGTCCGTGTCCATTTACGGCGCCACCATGATTTTGCTCTACACCGTTTCCACCATCTATCACGCCTTGGGGCTGAACAAGGCCAAGGTGGTGTTCCGCTCGCTGGATCACTGCACCATTTTCCTGCTCATCGCCGGCACGTACACTCCCGTGACGCTGGTCTGTCTGGGAGGTGCGTGGGGCTGGTCCCTCTTCGGCGTGGTTTGGGGCGCGGCGGTGCTGGGTGTGGTCTTAAACGCCGTCAGCGTGGAGAAATTCAAAATCGTCTCCATGATCTGCTACCTTGCCATGGGCTGGGTGGTGGTCATCGCTATGAAGCCCGTCATGGAAAACCTGAACTCTGTGGGATTCTGGTGTCTGCTCTCCGGCGGGCTGTGCTACACCGTTGGGGCGATTCTGTATGGGATGGGTAAGAAAATTCCTTATATCCACTCGGTGTTTCACCTGTTCGTGCTGGCGGGCAGCGTGCTCCATACCATCTGCGTGTACCAGATGGTCAGATGATCGCTCCGCGATCATCTGACATCCGGGAGAACCCCTGAATCGTGAAACGATTCTCTTTTGCTTCGCAAAAGCACCGGGCTTCTCCAATCAGCAAGCGATTCTACGCCACTTAGCAAAGTAGAGCCCTATAGAAAAACCGCCGGCCATCTAAAAGCGATGGCCGGCGGTGCTTTTTGTGGGGAAATTACTCCCCAAACATCCACTCGATGACCTTGGGCGCGTATTCCGTCCAGAATTTGCCGTCGTGAATGCCGGGGCTTTCAAAATACTGATGAGGCACGTCCTGCTCCTGCAGGAAACGGTGGAACGCCCGGTTATTCTCGATGAGGAAATCCTCTGTGCCGCAGCACATATAGATTTCCGGCAGCTTCTTTCCGGCGGCTTTCAGCTCTTTTACTAAGGTTTCCGGGTTATTTCGGCTTTCTTCCACCGTTTCCAAGTCGCCGAAGCATTCCCGATAGTAGGCGTAATTCGCCATGGGGTTGCTGTCCCCCTCCTTCATGTGGGCGATGTCGTGGACGATCAGCGCCGCAGACATGCCCGCCGCTTTGCCGAACACCTCGGGATAGGCCAGCGCGGTGCGCAGCGCGCCGAAACCGCCCATGGAAATGCCCATGATGTAGGTGTCCTCCGGGCGCTGGGCGATGCCGAAAGTCTTTCGCACGTAGTCCACCAATTCCTCGCCCACCAGCGAAGCGAAATTGTGGCCCGAAGAAAGACCGTTCAAATAGAAGGAATTTTCCCCGTTGGGGCTGACCACGGCAATGTTGTATTTCGCGACCAATTCCTCCGGCACCCAGCTTTCCGCCTTGCCGGTATAACCGTGAAGGTGGAACACGGTTTTCAGCGGGCGGCCGCTCTCATTAGGCATATCGTTGGGCAGAATCATTTCAAAGCTGCCCTGCCGCTGTAAACTGTTCAAATGTAAATCAATCTTTAACTTGGCCATACTTTTTTCTCCTTTTTGCTTTTTTATTTCAGAGCTCCTTGCTATTTAGTTTCCAAGTTTTCCATACAGTAGTAGGGATCAGAATGACAAAACAAAGGGAGAGACCCTCTGATACCAGCTTCGCCACATAGTTTAGCAATGGCATTTGATAGAATAAAGAAGCTTCTCCACGGTCATATTTGTATATTTCCTTACGAAAGAATCTGTTGCTCATCTGGTAAATGCGCCCTTCAGAATCCCGAAAGGAGCGTGTGGATTTGTTTAGCGGCAGAATGAGATCAGCCGTTTCGTTATCGTCCTCTTTTAACACATTTCCATTTAGGTCCATTGTGTACAAACACCCACTGGAGCGGAGCAAAATCTGATCCTCTTCATTGATCGTAAACGAATAGCCCCGGTTTGTTATCGTGCTAAAGGAATACCGCTCAAGGCCATTGGGATCGACCGCGATAATTTTTGAATTCACACCCAAATACAAATTCCCATGGGAATTAACCGCGAAGCCTTGATAGGAAGTATAGATTTGGTTTTGGGTAATTTCATATTGTACGGAGACGCTTATGATCAGTAATACGAAGAGCACAGCGAGAAGGACTTTAGGGTATTTCATTTCACGATTCCACATGATAAACCCATCAATCCTTTCACTGAAATATATTGAACCAGTGGGTTACCCGTTTTGCGCAATCAAAAATTTGAAAAGACAGGGCTGCCGGGAACCCCCACAGCCCTGTTTTTTACAAAAATTTATTCAGCCGCCTCGGCCTTGGCCTGCTCGATGACCTTCTGGGACACGTTGCCGGGGGCTTCCTCGTAACGCTCAAACTCAAAGGTGAAATTGCCTCTGCCCTGGGTGCACTGCCGCAGGAAGGTGCAGAAATCGTGCATTTCCGCCATGGGGACTTCCGCTTCCACCACCTGACGGCCATTGCCGGCGGACTCCATACCCAGCACACGGCCCCGGCGCTTGTTGACTTCGCCCATCACGTCGCCCATGTTGCCGTCCGGCACGGTGGCGCGGAGGTGGCCGATGGGCTCCAAGAGCACGGGATTTGCCTTGGGCATACCGTCGCGGTAGGCGATGGAGGCGGCGGTCTTAAAGGCCATTTCGGAGGAATCCACAGGGTGATAGGAACCGTCGTACAGCACGGCGGACAGACCCACCACGGGATATCCGGCCAGCGGGCCTTTCAGGATACATTCTCTCAGGCCCTTTTCCACGGCGGGGAAGAATCCCTTGGGCACGGAACCGCCCACCACGCGCTCGCTGAATTCCAGACCCTCGCTGTCGCAGGGGGAGAACTCGATCCACACGTCGCCGAACTGTCCGTGGCCGCCGGTCTGCTTCTTGTGGCGGCCCTGTACCTGCACCATCTTGCGGATGGTCTCACGGTAGGGAACCTTGGGGTCTTTCAGGGTGACGTCCACGCCGAACTTGCTCTTCAGCTTGGTGACGGCAACGTCCAGATGCTGCTCGCCCAAGCCGCTGATCACCAGCTCGTGGGTCTCCACATTGTTGGAGAACTGCAGGGTGGGGTCTTCCTCGGAAAGCCGCTGCATACCCTGAGCGACCTTATCTTCTTCGCCCTTATTCTTGGGAACGATAGCCATGGACAGAGCAGGGGTGGGATACTCTACGCCTTCCAGCGTGACCTTCCGATTGGGAGAGCACAGGGTGTCGCCGGTATTGACGGCGGCAAACTTGGGCACAGCGCCGATATCGCCTGCGCCGATGTACTTCACGTCTTCCTGCTTCTTGCCCACCATCATCACCGTCTTACCCACGCGCTCGGCATTGCCGGTGCGCATGTTGACAAGGGCGGTCTCGGTGGAGATTTTGCCGGAAATGACCTTCAAATAGGAAAGCTTACCGATAAAGGGGTCTGCCACGGTTTTGAACACCAGCGCCACGGCGGCGGCGTCCTCGTTCACCGGCAGCTCTACCGGGTTGCCGTCCACGTCGGTGCCCAACTCAGCCGCCTTTTCCTCGGCAGAGGGGGCCAGCCAGGTGAGGCCGTCCATAAACTGCTCCATGCCCCGCATGAGCATGGCGTCTCCGCAGAACACGGGAGTGATGGTGCCGGCCTTCACGCCCTTGCTGACGCCCACGATGACCTCTTCCGGTGTGAATTCTTCGCCGGCAAAGTATTTTTCAAACAACGCGTCATCGGTCTCCGCCACGGCCTCGTAAATGGCCGTCCGCAGGCCCTCCAGACGTTCGCCCAGATCGGGCAGGGGCACGGCCACGGGCTTGCCGCCGGAATAGTCGTATGCCTTGTACTCCAGCAGGTTGATGTAGATGTCCGCCTGTCCGTCCTGAATATAGGGGACCACCACCGGGCAGACAGAGGGCCCGAACTGGGCCTTCAGCTCCTCAAACACGTGGTAGAACCGGGCGCTTTCGTCGGACAGACCGTTGACGAAGAAGATTTTCGCCAGTCCCCGCTTGTCGGCGGCTTCCACGGCCTTTTCTGTGCCCACGGAGGGGCCGTCCTTGCCGGAAATGACCACCAGCACCGTGTCGGCGGCGCGCATGGCCTCATACAAACCGCCCTCAAAATCGAACAGACCGGGGGCGTCCAGCAAATTGATTTTCTTTCCCTTCCACTCCAACGGCGCAACCGCCGCAGAAATGGACGCTTTCCGGCGAATTTCTTCGGGATCGTAGTCGCAGACGGTGTTGCCGTCGCTCACCTTGCCCCGGCGGTCCAGAGCACCGCTGAGGTACAGCATAGCCTCTGCCAGAGAGGTTTTTCCCGACCCGCTGTGTCCGGCCACCGCCAGATTGATAATGTTTTTTGCTTGATATTGGTTCATCTCTATTCTCCTTCCGAACTCGTATAAATACCGCAGCCGACGCGGCACGCCGGATTTTTCCCCGTTTTACACGACTTCACACATTAGGTATCTATAATAATACAACAGAAGCCGGGGAAACACAATGGGAAATTTCAGAAAATATATGATTTTTTTTGTAAAGTTTTTTTGTTTTTGGGCAGGGTATACAAAAATGTACCAGTCTTTTTGTCCTGTGCAGGCCCGTGAACGGGCCCTGATTTATTGCTTTTCGCACCTTGATATGGTAGGATAAGGGGCGGTAAATCGGAACTTAGAAGAAAGGACTGAAAACAAATATGGTGATTGGTATTATTGGAGAGAATTGCAGCGGAAAATCCACGCTTGCCGTCGAAATAAAAAAGATAATCGGGGCAGAGATAATTACAGGCAAAGATTATCTCAGAATGGCTAAGTCTGAGAGTGAAGCAGTATCACTGTTCAAGGCAAAACTAAATAACGCTATAGCGGGTGAAAATGTGATTTATGTCATTTCTGAAAAAGAACATATCAGCTTGCTTCCCGATGGCGCTGTTAGAATACTGGTCAGAGCGGATATTGATACCATAAAGAATCGCTTTAAGGCGCGAATGCATGGCAATTTGCCGGTACCGGTTCAGCAGATGCTTGTACGTAAACATGGTATGTTTGATAATGAAATCTATGATTATCAATTCGATGGCGCATCAGGAAATCCTTCTGAAATATGTGCCGCTATAAAGGCGAGAATGATGTAAGTCCCAGTTTATCGATATCTAGCGCAAAAAGACCGTCTGCTTTCGCAGACGGCTTCTTTATCGAGAAATGCAAAATTTAGTCGTTTGCCTTAAACACGTCCGCCACCTCGCTGATGGTCACAAAGGCACGGGGGTCGATGGCGTGGATGATCTGGCGCATGCGGGAAATCTGAAATCTGTTGACCACAAAATAGATGATGGTTTTCTCGGCATTGGAATAGCCGCCTTGGGCCGCAATCTTTGTGGTTCCGCATTCAAAGGCTTCCATCAAGGCCGCGCTGATCTCCTCCGGCTTCCCGGTGACAATGAGGACTTCCTTGGAGCGGTCAAAGCCCTCCACCACAAAATCCACGGTTTTCAGCCCTGCGGCATAAGTGACGATGGAATAGAGCGGCAAAATCCAGCTTTGAATGGCGATACCGCACACGATATATAAAAGCACGTTGTAGATCATCATAAAAGTGCCCACGGTGAGATTCAGCTTTCTCGCAAAGATGACCGCCATGACTTCAATGCCGTCAATAGCCCCACCGTATCGAATGGTCATACCGCTGCCTACGCCGGAGATCACCCCGCCGAACAGAGCACACAGCAGCAGGTCTTCCCCCGCAAGGGGCGAGGCAATGCTCACGTCGACGGGAAGCACATCGGTGATCAGCCAGGCCACGATGGAGTAGACAGCAACGGTGAAAATGGAGTAGACAGTAAAGGTCACGCCCTGTTTCTTGAATCCAAACAAGAACAGGGGAATGTTCAAGAGCAAAAGGAACAGGGACAAGGTCATATACTCGGGGGTGAGCTGGGAAAACAGGATCGACGTGCCCGAGATGCCGCTGTCATACAAATTGACCGGCGCCAGGAACACCGTAACGCCGAAGGCGTTGATGCTTCCCGCCGCAAACAAAAAAAGGAAATTTTGCCATTTCAGCTCGGCAAGGGATTTTTTCAGCCCGTTCATTACAAACTCTCCATTTATCAATAATGATTCTATCCCTCTGGGTAACCCACGGGGAAAAGAACAAAAAAGAGGGACGCTTCTCAGGAAGTGTCCCTTGGTCTGTCGAAAAACCTATTTCCTCAGCTTCGGCAGTACCATGATCACCAGAAGCCAGAACAGCTCGAAGGCGAACAGGACAAAGGCGGAAAGCTGGCGGATGGCGCCGAAGCAGGCCATGAACGCCACCAGCACGAAGCCCAGGACCACGGCGATATTCTGAATGGCCACCACCAGACCTGCCGTGCGCTTTTCCTCCACACAGGCGGAAATCACGCTCATCATGGATTCCACTCTGCCCTTGGTGGCAACCACGGCGTCAGCCCTCCGGATCCGCTCCCCCAAAAGCTTTTGAGCGGTATCGCCGATCTCGCCGTCCAGAATACTGACGGAATTGGCGTCCACGCCGAACAGCTTTGACACCATTTGAGACGTGACGTTGGGGTCGGTGGTGCGGATCAAGATGCTGATGCCGCTTTCCTCCAGCCGCTGGAGCTCGGTTTTCCTGCGGCGGTCTGCGGCGTAGGTCAGCACCAGCATGGCGGAGATGGTTTCCTCCACGGCGATGTACACGATAACCTTGTTGCCGGAAAGGTACTGAGTCTCCTCTTCTCTGGGAGGCACTTCAATCTGGTGGCGGATCATCAGGGTGCGGTCGCCGATGTAGATTTTCTGCCCGTCCACCTGACCGATGATGCCGCCGTTCTCCTCGTAGGTGAAGTCCTCCACCTCCGGCAGGGCGTCTTCATTTTCGCTGATGACCTGGTCGAACACGCCGGACAGGGGACCGCCGATCTCTTTCATCAGAGCGGAGGCCGCCATGATGGCTGTTTCCGCGCCGGCACGGTTGCCGAAGGTCTTGATGCCGCCCAGCACCACAGTGCCCCGGGGGAAGATCTCCTCGGCGTCTACCAGCACGGCGTTGACATTGCCCAACTGCTCTACGGCCTCATATCCCACCACCATGGCCCCTGCTCGGCGGGCAGTTTTGCACAGGCGGCTGATGGGCAGATTCACGGAAAGCATATTGGATACCGCCACACAGGCGCAGGACGCTGCCGCCAGCGTGCTGAGAGCGGTGGGGACGTTCCGGGTGATCAAAAGACAGGCGATACAGACCACCAGCGAGGATACCAGCCCGATGGGAGCCAAAAGCTGAGAGGCGGACTCGGAGGGGTCGGGATTGTAGGACAATTCCAAAAAGCGCTTCAAAAAGCCCGCCTTGCACTGGTAGGCGATCAGCGGCTTTTCCGCCACGCTGTCCTTGGTCATTTTCAAGGAGGTGTTGTAATCGTCATAGGCCCGGACGGCATATTTCTGCTCTTTGGAAGTGATAAACCGGAAATTGCTGTGAATACGCCGGATCATGGTGAGTTTGCCCGCCGCGTTGACGAACAGAATGGCGGAAAGCACCACGGCGTACAGATGAAGCTTCCCCTCCGCCAGCTCGGAACGGAAGAAGATGGAAGCGACGGTCTGGATAAACACCGTCACAGCCGCCACGGCTGCGGCGCTGTCCGAATTGGCATGGAAGCCAAAGAGTGCCTTCAAGCCGTTCATCACCGTGCGGTAGCACACGCCGATAGCCACCAGCAGGAACACCACAGTCAGCACTACGTACACGATGGTCATAGAGCTTGCCTCTCCGGCGGCGCCGCCGAAAATCAGATTCACCAGCGCCAGCAGGACGGTGCAGACGCCGGTAATGGTCATCCGCATGGTCAGCTCTCTCATGTCGCTTCTCAGCTCGTGGGAAATGGATTTCGCATCCTCGGGACCGGTGTAGTCGTCGATAGACTCCCCGGAATCCCGGTACTGCTGCTCCTGCTCTTCCTCCTGACGCTCCTCCAGCTTCTTGTTTCTCACCCGCCGGCGGGGGGCATGCCGGAGTTCTTCCTCCTCGGCCGCCTGAATCAGGCTTTCCGATTCGGAAAGCAACGCGCTTTGCAGCACGTCCACATTGATCACATGGGTGGGAATGCTTCTGGAGCGGTATTCATAAATGCTGGCAATTTGGGGAATTTCTCCCAGCGGCCTGCCGGTAATGACATTTTCCCCGGCGGGAGCATCCTGCCGGGCAGCCCCCGGCTGCTCTGCTCCCTGCTCAGCCTGCTGCATGGAAAATTCCACGGTTTTCTCTTCCGCAGGCAAGTGCCCCTGTGAGGCTGCCTGCTCCTGCTGAGGGACCTGCTCCTCCGAAACCGGCTCCTCTTGGAAAATTTCCTCCGGAACGGCTTGTCCCTCCGGAGACGCTTGCTTCTCCTGCTTTGCTTCGGACTCGATGGACTCCAAAATCTTGTTGATGGATTCCTCGCTGACGGCGGGCATATCCTTCACCCGCTGGAGCTCGATGGTGTCGTTTAAGACATTGAGCTTGATCTCCATGGTCTGGTCGACGGAGGTCTCCATCATGGCCTTCTGGATATCGGGGATCTCCTCCTGAGACAGGTCGGAGCCTTCCACTTCAATGCCGTGCTGCTTGGCGTAGGGGTCAGCGGCGAAGGCGGTGACGGGCATGGGAGCCACCACGCCGAATTCGTCGGCGATCTCGCTTTCGTCCACTCCGGCGTTCTGCACCGCTTCCGCCACCCGGCGGCGGCGCTCCTTCTGCAGCCGCTGGAAGTTTTCCTCCACCTCGTCGTCGATGGCTTTCTTGGAGTCGTCAAACAGGGCCTTGTAGCCGTCCTGACCCAGAGTGAATTCCCCGGTGGCCGGGTCAAAGCCCTTGCGGTATTCGTCGATGGGCTTTAATTGGAGACCGTAGTACATGTCCTCAGTCTCGTCAAAGTCCGGCATTTTTTTCTTCCTGCCGAACAGGCCCCTTTTCTTTTTCTTCTTTTTCCCGGCAGGTTCTTCCGAAGCTTTTTCCCGCGCAGGTTCCCGCCCGGCATTCCGCATTTCCGGGACGATCTGGATATTCCCTGTGGCAAAGGCGTTCAGGTCCGCCGTGTCGCTCGATACGCCTCCGGAGGAGATGTTCTCCATTTCTTCCGAAGGTTCTTCGGCAGGCGCGTCTATCGGCTCTTCCACAGGTTCCGCAGGCACGATCTGCTCCTCGGGCGCGCCCTCCGGGGGCATGTCCTGATCGCGCAGATTGCGCTGCTCCTCCAAAATATCTTCCAATGTGAATTCCTTTTTCTCAGCCATAAGGTCAGGAATCCCTCCTTATCGGTTCACTGCGGTCAGCCCCGCTCTCTGTCTGCATACTTCATAGCAGAGAACGCCGGCAGCCACAGAGGCATTCAGCGAATTGATGTGCCCCTTGATGGGCAGGGACACCACGAAGTCCGATTTTTCTTTGATGAGCCTGCTCACGCCCCGGCCCTCCGAGCCGATCACCAGCGCCACAGGTCCCGAAAAATCTGTTTCGCACCAGGGGCTGCCGTCCATATCGGCGGCATAGATCCACACGCCCCGGCGCTTTAAATCCTCCAGCAGGGAAGCAAGATTCTGCACTCTGACAACAGGCAGGTACTCCACCGCGCCGGCAGAGGCCTTGCCCACCGCGTAGGTCAGCCCCACGCTGCGCCGTTTGGGGATCACCACACCGTGAGCGCCGGCACATTCCGCCGTGCGGATCACCGCGCCCAGATTGTGGGGGTCTTCCAGCTCATCGCAAATCAGGAGGAAGGGGGGCTCATTCCGCCGGGCCGCCAAGGCGAAGATGTCCTCCAAATCGGAAAACTCCTTGACCGCCGCCACCGCCACCACTCCCTGATGCACCGCGCCGTTACAGAGATGCTCCAGCTTTCTGGGGTCGGCTTCCTTGATGGGGATGCCCTGCTCCTTTGCCCGGGCGATGAGGGACAACAGTCCGCCGCCCTTGTCTCCCCGCTGGACGTACAGGCTGTCAATGGTCCTGCCGGACTTCAGCGCCTCACTGACGGCATTTCGTCCGGCGATGATGTCCTGCCCGTAAGCGGGAGAATTTTTTTCTCTTTTTTCACTCGGTCTGTCCATTCGACGCACCCTTTTTATGTACTCGAAGACGTTTGCCTATAGTTAGACAGATACAGTATAACATAGAAATGAAAAAATCTCAAATAAAAATACGTCGAAATCGCGGCAGGCTTCGTTTTTCTTTTACCCGACCCGGCACGGTTCTGTATAAAAATTTATTTTCGCTGATATTTTGCATGAAAATTCTTTTTTCCCCCTTGTAATCTCCGGTTTTTCCGGCGTTTACATAAGTGAAAATTTATCTGGATATCCAAGATGTGGAAAAGTCTGTGGAAAATGTTAAAAACCCCTTGTCCTAAGCCATTTTTCATTTCCACAGAGTAAAATTTTGCAATCACTTTATGTCAACGTTTTCTTTTCCCTTGGTTTCGCTTAGATTATCCGCTGTTTTTTAGTCCCCCGATCGATTTAGAATATCTGGTGGATAGAACGATTTTTCCCGCCATATTTTGTGTCAAGCCCCTTTTTTTCTCATTTCCTTTTCATTCTCTGTTTTTGGGTATTCTTTATGCACCCGGGGTTGTCCCTCACAGAAAGACTTTTCCGGGAGAAAAAACTACCCTTTTCCTTCATTTTGTGATATACTGAGATAAATCCCCCGGAAAAACGGGGAATTGCCGACCCGTCGGGGAGGTATGCACTGAATTCCCCCGCCGGACAGATACTATTTTTCCTTTTCGGAAGAATGAATTTTTATGCATTTTCAAAATCCATATAAATCAATAGTAGGAGGGAAATTATGAGAGAAGACATTTGCTCAATCCCGGTAAACGATGTATTTTTGCCACAGGACGGCTGCCCCTTCTGCCGGATGCGGGACATGCTGGAGGACAGAATGGCCACCTACATCACGGGTGCTGCCATGATGGAGCCGGACATTCGCATTGAAACGAACCGTCTGGGCTTCTGCAAGGAGCATTTCGACCAGATTTTAGAGCGGGGCAGCCGCCTTTCTGTGGCGCTCATTTTGGAAAGCCTCTTGGCGGAAGTAGGCAAAGAGCTGTTCCCGGAGGGAAAAGAAAACGTGAAAAAGACGGTGCAGGCCGTCCATTCCCGGGAGGAACACTGCTTCATCTGCGAAAACATGGAGATGAACATGAAAAACCTCACCCGCAACACGGTGAAGCTCTGGCAGACCGACCCGGAATTCCGGGCGCTTTATGGCAAGCAGCCTTACATCTGCCTGTCCCATTACGGCGAAGTGCTGGAAACCGCCCAAAAAGTCCTGCCCAAAAAGGAATTTTTAGCTTTTGAAGAGGAAACCGCCCGGCTTGCCAAGAATTATCTCACTGAGCTGAATGGGGACGTGACCCATTTCTGCCGGATGTTCGACTATCGCAGCGCCGGCAGCGACTGGGGCAACTCCAAGGACGCCATCGAGCGGGCCATCACCTGGCTGACCTCCCGCGTGCCCACAGTCCAGCAGAATTCCGGCGAGAAAAACAGATGACTTTTCCTACTGTTTTTCCCGCAGTGTTCGACCCAGCCCAAACATTGACCTGCGGTCAGGCCTTCCGCTGGAAAGAAGTTTTGGGGGAGGACGGCCTTCCCTGCTGGGAAGGCGTGGCGAAGGGTCATGTGCTCAGGCTGCGCAAGGAACAGAAAAACATTCTGTTTTTCTGTTCCCGGCAGGAATTCGAGGAAATCTGGCGGGAGTATTTTGACTTGGAGCAGGATTATGAGGAAAAGCGGATTTTCTTATCCTCACTCAGCCCGGTTTTGTCCCAAGCGGCAGAGTATGCTCCGGGCATCCGCATCCTGCGGCAGGAACCTTGGGAGGCCCTGTGCTCCTTTATCATTTCCCAAAACAACAATATCCCCCGGATCCAGGGCATCATCGATCGGCTGTGCAGATTGCTGGGCGAGCCGATTCCCGGCTCTTCTCAATGCACCTTTCCCGGGCCGGAGAAATTGGCGGCCTGCACGGCGGAGGACCTTGCTCCCCTGCGGGCGGGATTTCGGGCAAAATACTTAGTCGATGCGGCGCAGAAAGTGGCCGGTGGAAAAATCGATCTGCAAAAAACAGCCCGTTCTCCCGCGGAATACGGAAGAAACGAGCTGCAAAAAATCATGGGCGTAGGCCCCAAAGTGGCGGAATGCGCCCTGCTGTACGGGTTCCATAAAACGGAATGCTTCCCCATGGACGTGTGGATGAAGAGGGCCATGGAAGTACTGCTGCCGGAAATGACCCCGGCGGATTTCGGCGAAAACGCCGGGCTGGCCCAGCAATATCTTTTTCATTACAGCCGCATGCACCCAGACCTATTCGAGTAATTTTTTCCCTTGTCTTTACCCCAGCAACTGCAATAACAGCGCATTGGACACAAGAAAGCCCTCCGGTGTAAAGGAAATCTTTTCACTGTCCGCCCGTGAGAAAAACCCGGGCGGGCATTTTTTTGTTTTTTCTTTGAGCTGGTCAAACAGAGTTTGACCAGCAGGGCCGAATTTTTCGATGCAACGCTTGCGTTGCAGACCCTCCGTCAATCGAAGATTCAGCATGGCGTATTCGGAAAAACTGCCGCCCTCGCCGTCGTCTTGCGGAGGATTTCCCGCTAAAAATCCCGCCAAATCCCGGGGATAGAAAAACCGCTTGCCCTCATAAAAAGAGTGGGCCCCCGGGCCGAAGCCCAGATATTCTTCCCCGTGCCAGTACACTAAATTGTGACGGCTTTCTTTCTCCGGTTTTGCGAAATTGCTGATCTCATATTGGGCATACCCCCGCTTTCTGAGCTCCTTCACGCAAAAAAGATACTGGTCGGCGGCAACATCGTCCTCCGGCACAGTGATGTTTCGGGCGGCAAAGGGCGTGCCCGGTTCAATTTTCAAAAGGTAGGCGGAAATGTGATCCGCACCCAGTCCGGCAGCGAAGTCAATGGATTTTTTCAATTTATTTTCCGTGCCCTCCGGCAGACCCAGCATCAGGTCGAGAGAAAGATTGTCAAAGCCCGCTTTTCTTGCCCCCTGCACGGCGTTTTCCACGTCTTTCAGGGTGTGTTTTCTGCCCAAAAAGCGCAATTCTTCTTCCACGCCGGACTGCATTCCCATGGACAGCCGGTTGAAGCCCGCTTCCCGCACCCCGCGGAAAAAGGCTTCGTCCACGGACACGGGGTTGGCTTCCAGTGTGATTTCCGCTTCGGGCGCGAGGTCAAAGCAATCCCGCACAACGGCCAGCAGAGCGGACAGTCGCTCCGCTCCCAACAGGCTGGGCGTGCCCCCGCCGAAATAGACGGTGTGCGCCCCTTTTTTGCCGTGCTCCTTCGCCCACAGTCGAATCTCCCTTTCCAGTGCGGCGGTATATCGGTCCATCAGTTCCCCGTCGCCTCGCAGGGAGTAAAAATCGCAGTAGGGGCATTTCCCGTCGCAAAACGGCACGTGAACGTATATTCCGAGCACTTTTCATCTATCTCCTCTGTAAAAATTTCCCGATGGGAATTGTTTGTTCTTTTTTCGATGGAGATTGATTATCGGCTTAAGTAGGAAGTACCAACCAAGCGCAAGACTACCGAACATGATAACCAGGCACGCAATTCTCGGCGGCATTACAGATTCATGCTGATATTGATTGTGTTCTGTCAGCGACAGGATTTCCTTTTCCTCCGTTTTCAGAGCTACGATCATACCTAATCCTGCTTCTGCAAATCGTTGCAGCCATCTGTTTTCGATGCGAAAGGTAATGACCTGACCTTTTTTGAGCGCGGTAATCTCTTCCAGATTTAAATGTTTCGTTGCGCTGGAGTAAAACGTCAGCGCATCACCAAATTCTTCCGTATGAATGGTCACATAAAGTTCGGCACCTTGCCTCACCTCAACATCTGTCACCGTGGCAGTAAACTCATAAGTTGTGTGGAGAGTTTGCTTATCCAGGGCAGAGATCTCATCATTGATTCCAACCATTGCAGCAAAGAGAATGAAGAAGATAATCGCAGGTATTAAGTATTTCTTTGTTAATTTCATACTGTTCCCCCCAATCAAAACTCATTCATCTAATTTCAAAACCGCCATGAACGCCTCCTGAGGCACTTCTACCGTGCCCAACTGGCGCATGCGCTTTTTGCCTTCTTTCTGCTTTTCCAGGAGCTTCTTCTTGCGGGTGATGTCGCCGCCGTAGCACTTGGCCAGCACGTCTTTCCGCATGGCCTTCACCGTCTCCCGGGCGATAATTTTCCCGCCGATACAGGCCTGAATGGGCACCTCAAAAAGCTGCCGGGGAATTTTCTCCTTCAGCTTTTCCGTCATTTTTCTGGCCCGGGGGTAGGCTTTCTCCGCGTGGAGAATAAACGACAAAGCGTCCACGATCTCGCCGTTTAACATGATATCCAGTTTTACAAGCTGGCTGGGGCGGTAACCCATCAGCTCGTAGTCAAAGGACGCGTACCCTCTGGTCCTCGATTTCAGCGCGTCAAAAAAGTCATAGACGATTTCATTTAAGGGCAGCTCGTAGTGGATATCCACCCGGTCGGTGTCCAGATAGCTCATGTCCTTGAACACGCCTCTGCGCTCTTGGCACAAGTCCATAATGTTCCCCACGTACTCCGCCGGAGAGTAAATGTGGGCGTTGGTAATGGGCTCCTCCGCGCTCTGAATGGTGGCGGGATCGGGGTAATTGGTGGGGTTGTCGATGCTGATCTCCTCGCCGTTGGTCTTTTTGATTTTATAGACCACGCTGGGGGCGGTGGTGATGAGATCTAAATTGTACTCTCTCTCCAGCCGCTCCTGAATGATCTCCATGTGCAAAAGCCCCAAAAATCCGCAGCGGAAGCCGAAGCCTAAGGCCGCCGAGGTTTCCGGTTCAAAGGACAGGGAAGCGTCGTTGAGCCGCAGCTTTTCCAGCGCGTCCCGCAGGTCGGTGTAATGGGCGCCGTCCGCCGGGTACACGCCGCAGAACACCATGGGCTGCACGGCCCGGTAGCCCTCTAAAGGCTCTGCCGCCGGGCGGTCCGCCAAGGTGACGGTGTCGCCCACCTGCGCCTGCCGCACTTCCTTGATGGACGCGGCGATATAGCCCACCTCCCCGGCGTACAGAGCATCGGCGGGCTCTAAAGAAGTGGCCCGCATGAAGCCGCATTCCACCACGGTGAATTCCCCGCCGGTAGCCATCATGCGAATGGTATCGCCGGGCCTCACCGTGCCCTCCTTCATTCGCACGTAGACGATAACCCCCCGATACGGGTCGTAATAGGAATCGAAAATCAGCGCCTGCAGGGGGGCGTTTTCGTCCCCGGTGGGAGCGGGAATGTCGGTGACGATGCGCTCCAATACTTCCTCCACATTTTGGCCGGTTTTGGCGGAAATGCGGGGAGCGTCCATGGCGGGAATGCCGATGACGTTTTCGATTTCGTGGCAGACCCGGTCCGGGTCTGCGCTGACTAAGTCAATTTTGTTGATCACCGGCAAAAGCTCCAGTCCGGCGTCCACCGCCAGATAGGTGTTTGCCAGCGTTTGGGCTTCGATGCCCTGAGAAGCGTCCACGATCAAAATCGCGCCCTCACAGGCCGCTAAGGAACGGGAAACCTCGTAATTGAAGTCCACATGGCCGGGGGTGTCGATGAGATTGAACACGTAATCCTCGCCGTCGGAGGCGGTGTACACCAGCGTGACCGCATGGGCCTTGATGGTGATGCCCCGTTCCCGCTCCAAGTCCATATTGTCCAGGAGCTGATTTTCCATTTCCCGCAGGGGAACGGCCTTGGTCTGCTCCAAGATCCGGTCCGCCAGGGTGCTCTTTCCGTGGTCGATGTGCGCCACGATACTGAAATTTCTGATTTTACTTCTATCCATACCATGCCTCACAAGGGCAACGGCAACCGTTGCCCAAAGGATTTTCTTCTTGTTATTATACACGATACGGGGCAAAAAGAAAAGACTTGGCAAAAAGTCGCCAAGTCCTTTGATTCTTTTCGCACGCTGCCCTGTTTCTTACAGATTTTTGATATACTTCCGATAGACCGGCAGGTAGCCCAGATTGTCCGGCGTGTGGACGGGCATTTGGGGAAGGATGTCGTGACCGGGCATATTGTTGCCTTCGATGAGCAGCGGGCCGTCATCCGTGACAGCCACATCCCAGCCCACATAGCCCATTTGGGGCACAACGCGGGCCGCGTCCAGGCACATTTCCTTGACCTCCTGCCAACAGGGGATCTGAAAGCCCCGGATGGTACAGCCGGTTTTCGGATGGGCCTTATAGACCTTGCTGTCTTTATCGATGGCCTCACAGGTCAGGACTCCCGTTTCCGTATCCACCGGCGCGAACATGCCGCCGGCGTTGATGTTGTCCACCGGGCGGTCGCTGTTGCCGATACGTAGACTGGCGTAGAGGATATGGGGCTGACCCTCCGTCAGAACGGTCATCACTCGCACGGTATTCACGGATCCGGAAGCCATGCGGTCCATATCGGGATGCTGGATCACCAGCTCCTCGATGAGATCCACACCGGCTTCTTTCCCGTATTCCCGCAGCGCCTGGACGGTAGGGAAGTCTTTTCGGTTTCTCTTTTCCACTCCCGCGCCGCAAGCCGCGCCTCTGGGCTTGAGAATAAACGACTCGTGGGCCTCCAAAAAGGCATTCAGCGCCTCCTCAGAAGCGCTTTCCAGCGGCAGCCAGTCCCGATGCAGATAGGGCGCAAAGGCGGTGTAGAATTTCTCCTTGTCATCAAAGGTCTCGTAATAGGCGGAATCGTTGAGCATCCCCGTTACCGTATTGTTGATGCCCCGGGTAACAAATGTGGCGCGCTGGGCAGGAGTCTTATCGTAAAAAGCGCACAGCAGATAGTCCATATGACCTGCGCCGTAGCGAAATCCGCAATTGACGATGTCAATCAGCAGCCAAAGCCGGTTCTTGCCGCTGATTTTGTGCGCCTCGCCCACCGTCCTGAACAGGTTTTTATAATCCATACGGAGGGCGCAGCGAATGATATAGGCAACCCGTCCCATACTTTGTTTTCTCCTTTGCGGTCAAATGATAGGAAAGGACTTTTGGTCCCTACTCTACAATAAAGTAATACAGCTCCTTGGCCACAATACTGCCGGAATGGTCCGCGATACTGACGCGGAGGCAATAGGTGCCGGGGGATTGCCCCTGAGGGACTGTCAGGCGTATTTCTGTGGTGCCAGACGGGGCAGAAACGGACACGGGAGAGATATCCCAATCGCCGGACGCAGGGGAATAGCTGCTGTCGTCGGGGTCTGCGCCGGTCTTGCACAGCACTTCCGTCTGAAGGGTATCCCTCTCCTGAATGCCGGCATAGCTCAGGGTGAGATCCATCGCTGCGGTCCCTTCGGAAACGTCCAGCAGACGCTGGGAATCGTCATCCAGAGAAATGCTGAGATTGCGCTTTTCTCCTCCCTCTCCCGCACTGCGAGTCAGGGAAACATCCACTGCGGCTGCGGCGTCGATTTGCCCCTGACGGCTGCTCATTTGCAGTCCCGCTCTGGGGGCCAAAGATGCGTGAAGCTGATATTCTCCGTTGGGCAGAACGCTCTCCTGCAGGCCGGAAAGCTGCAGGGACAGGCTTGCCGCGCCGTTTGCCGGCATGGTAAAGGTCAGAGAACCGTCCTGCTCCGGCAAAAGATTCTCCGCCCCGCTGCCGGTCACCGGCATTTCGCTGGGTAAGGCGATCTGGTTTTGCCCGTCGGGATCGGTGAGCCATAGGCGAATGCAGGCCCCCGCCGCGTACCGGCTGTCGATGCCGGAAACAGCGGGCGAAACGGTAATGCTCCAAGTCATAGAATCGGACTCTTGCAGGGTCAATCCCAAACTGCTCCCTGACGCGGCTGTCACGGCGAAGGTCGCTTTCTGGGCAGTGTCGGGTTTTTCCTCGGCGCTGTGAAGCACCGCCAAGCCGTATTCGCCCTGAGGAAGCTCCCCGCCGGAGAAATCCGCCACGATCAACAATTTTTCTGTCATATTCTTCTCACTTGCGGCGGGAGAGGCGTACTTTGCCGCTCCGCTCACTGCCGCAAAACCGGTCAGAGGAATTTCAGCGCTTGCACTCCCGACGGTATAGCTGTAATATCTGCAAGCTCCGGCGGTCATATCGCCCAGCACCAACTTGGTTCCGGCGGGGAAATTCGCTTTCACGAAGGTCTCTCCGTCCTTTTTGCACAGAAGCAGGCGGGTGTTGTCTTTACCGGTGGGCGCGTACTGGGAAACAAAGCTTGCTGTCACAGCGCCTCCGGTCCCAATGGTGGGGTGCGCGCCGGAAATGCTGCCCAAAAAGCTTCTTCCCCGAATGATCGCCGTGCCCTGAGACATGCCGGTGTCCTTTGTTTCATCAGGGAGCGCCTTTACGGCGGCAAACGCCGCCTCCTGCTCTTCCTCCGTGCCGAACAGCGCCTGCAGGAAATTCTGCTGCTTCTGCACCGTCACCACACAGCGGAATAATTTCTCGGTGTCTGTGGGAACGATGTCCCAACGGTAGCTTTGAGCGGTCCCATTGGGAATATCCTCCCAAGGCAACGTTTCTTCGTCGGACGGAATTTCTTCCCCTGCCGCCAGCGTACAGGTCTGCCAGCGATAGGTCAGGGTATCATATCCCTCCAGAGCGGGAACAGTGAACACGCGGACGCTGCCGTCCTCCTGAACGGCGATTTCAGCCGTCAGCTCCCGCTTCCAGTTTGCAATGAAATACAGGTCCGTTCTGTCTCCCAAGTCGAATCCGGATCCCGCTGCCCGCACCGTGCCGGCAGCGTCTTTGGATTCCGTCCAGCCGCGGAACGCATAGCGGTACAAGCCGTTTCCCGCCGGAGCGGAAAATTCGGCGGGCACATCCGGCAAAACGATCCGCCCGTCCAGCACGGGAAGATTTTTCGCCAAAGCATCGCCCTCAGTGCTGCTGCCCTCGCCGCAGTGGAACGTCACGGAAAGGAGAGTTCCCGCTTCCCGATATCCTGCCGCCAGCATGGCTGCCCGGAAGGTCTCGTTCTCCGCCGAGCAGAGGAACGCAGGCCCGTCCGCCCGGGGAAAGAAAATTTCCTCCCCGATTTCCTGCTGGACGATCCGTTCAATGATATATTTTGTCTCGGTTTGTTCCTGGCTGGGCGCTGTACTGCTGTCCGCCGGAGAACTGGCGGAAGATTCTTCTTCGGAGCTTTCCGAATCGCTGTCCTCAGGCTCGCTGTCCGCAGATCCGTTCTCCTCAGGATCGCCGTCCCCAGATTCGCTTTCCGCAGGCGCACTCTCTACAGGTTCTTCCTCCGCAAGCTCCGACCGGCTGGCACTCTCGACGATTTTGAGAGTCTTCCGCCTGGTGACCAGCGATTCCGTGAAGGAATTTTCCACGGAGGCGGGCTTGGGGGCAAGGGCCTCGCTGCTGCCGGAAAAGGCGCAGCTTCCAATGCGCAAAAGCCCCTTGGGCAGTACCAGCGTGCCGGTCAGCTCGCCGCAATTATAAAAAGTATAGTCGCCGACAGCGGTAATGTCCGCGCCCAACTTGACGGTTTTGATCTTACAGTCGGCAAAAGGCGCGGTGTTCTCCGTAAAATCCCGGATGGCGCCGGAGCCCTTGACGGTCAGCACGCCGTCCTCGGACAGGGTGGCGGTAACGCTTTCCGGGTTCACGCCGATATCAAAGGTGCGTTCCAGCCCGCTGGCGATCACGGTCAGACCGTTTGCGGAAAAGCTGGCAGTGACCAGCACCGCAGAGAGCAGCACGCATAGCACCATGCCCGCTTCTTTCTTGATCCTTTCCAAAAGCTTCATGAAACGCACCTCCTTTCCAAACCGTTTGGGATTTTTCCGGGGAATACTACTCCTGTGTCACGGTGAAATCTTCTTTGCTGTAAGTCCCGCCGCTTTCCTTCAGGAAAGTCAGGGCATAGCGGTTTCCCGGCTGGGGGGTAAAGGTCACGCTGCTGCCGGAAACGTCTTCCAATATCTCATTATAGGGGTCTGTCAGCAGAGACGACGGCCATGTGACCGTCACCGGGCTGCCGTTTCCGCCGGCAATTTCCAGCACCACGGCGCCTTCCTGCTCTTCCACACTGTATTGCAGCTCGGGGTCTCTGGGGGTAAAGCCGTACTCCGCGCTGAGGGTCTTGGCATAGGGAGAGAGTGAGCTGGCGATCACCGTAACATAATCCACTTTAGCGCCGTCGATCTCGCCGCTGAAGCTCGACTTGTCCACGGCGATGGATATTTCCGCCGTATTCGGGCCACTTCCGTCCAGTGTTCCTGTGCCGCCCTTTCCCTCGATGGTGTTCCCGTTCGCGTCCACCACCTGATAGTTGTACTTTATCTCCCTGCCGGTATACCGCGTTTCTTCAATGAAATTGGACAGGGTGAATTTGATCTCCAACTGTCCGCCCGCCGGTTCGGTAAGATGATGATAGAGAGGCTCCTCCGCCAGCTCTTCGCTTTCAAAGTAGAAAGGCGCCGCCGTCGCCAACCCATGGTTCGCGTCCTGCCGAATGTACTTTGCCAGGGTAGCGCCCAAACCGGAAAGCAGCAAAATCAGCGCCATTGTGAAACACAATGCCGCCAACACCCGGTTGATGATCCCTTTCTTCCCTTTCATGGGACGCACCTCTTCAAGCAAATCGTTACCAAAACGAACTATTCAATCTCCTCCGGCTCAGGCCCTTGGGATTCTGTCCCGCCGGAGCTTTCCCCTCCGGACTGTCCCCCGGGCTGTCCGGCGTCAGGTCTTGCCTGTACTGCGGTCACTGTCACGGTAATCTTGTCGACTCCGCGCTCATACTTGCTGTCGTTCTTCTCCAACGGCCAGACGATATTCAGCTCGTACTTGTGCTGTACCTGGCCGTTCGCTTCGCTGGCAATGGGCAGCTTCCCGCCGGAAGCAAGATATTTTTTGCCGCCTGCGGGCGTTCCCTCCTCAGGATCGCCCTCCACAGGGTCGGCGCTTTCTACCAAATTCCCCGCCAGTACATTGTTTTCGCCGCTGCTGTCTCTCGTTCCCGTCAGGGTGAACTCCAGGGGCAGGTTTCCCTGAGTCTCGACCTGGATCTCATAATCCATGGCCACAGCACAGCTCTTTTCCCCGTCGTAATTCTGGACGGTAAAAACCGTGGTGCAACTCTCGCCGGGGTACATGCCGCCCAAGTCCACATCCAAATCAAAATCCAGCGTTCCGCCGCCGGCGAAGGCCGCCACCTTCATGTCGACGATGGCGCCGAATTCAGAACGGTATTTTGCCAAAGTGCCGGTGGTCGCAAGGGACGTGACCACTACCGCCAGCAGCAGATACAGCGGCAGGCGGCTGGTTTTTTTGCGATGCTTCGGCGATTTCCTCATGTTTCTACCCTTTTTCTCCCCGGAAAACAGTCTCAGGGCCGTTTCCGTCAGTGTTTATATCGTTTTCCCGTCTCCCGCACGCTGCCGATCCAATCCGGCAGCTTGATGAGCAGCACGCCCGCCGCCACCAGGAGCACGATCCCCAGCGGGGAGCGGAGAAATTCTATCATGTAGCCCATGCCGGGCAGCACCAGCCGGAGCTTGCCGATGATCCGCTCGGGGGGGAGCAGGTCGTTGTCCTCGGTGTTATTGGCGTCTCCCCTGGTTATAAACTGTCCGCTCACTGTTCCCATAATGCGGTGGGTCACGGTAGCGCCGCCCGCATCGTGAAAAGTGACTATGTCGCCCAGCTCGTACTCCTCCTGGGCCTTCACAAGGATCAGGTCGCCCACGGAAATGTTGGGCTCCATGCTGCCGGTGGTCACGATGTACTGGGAATATCCCAGCACCTCAGGGGCCTCCCGTTTCAGCACGGTCTGCTGCACCAGCATCCAGATATTCAAGAGAAGCACTGCGCACAGCACGGCTGTCAACACGCCGCGCAGCACCTTGATCATGATTCTCATGGCGTCCGTCTCCTGTTGTTTGCTCGTTTATCGCTGATCATCTTCCCGTCAGTGCTTGCCCGGGTAGCGGGTATCGCCTTCGGCGTAGCTGACGTCGGGCTCTGACTCCTCAGGTTCTTTTACGATCTCCACGGCGTTCAGCATGACGGAAAGGATATAGGTCCGATCCGTCTGTGTGGCCGCCGACAAATCGGTGGCGTCATCTTTTTCCATATCATACCAATCCTCGTACATCCAATCCCATTCGATGCGGAATTTCTGCTCGCTGTGAGCAGCGATCACCAATTCACCGGACACCAAGGGCGTCCCCGGGGCGTCGATCCGCTCTCGATACAGGTAGCTGTAGTTCGTTCTCCCGTCTAAGACGGAATACCGAATGGGCAGATGGAAGGATAATTCGTCAAAAGAAAGGGTGTAGGCAATGTCAAAATCTTCCGGGTTTTCCAGCTTGAATTCGTAATAGCCGCTGGAGCCCGGCGCCACGATGGGCGCACTGTCTGCCGTTTTGTCGGAGGAAAAAGTATTGCGGTTTTTGAACAGGTCGATGATGGACTGCTGCTTCCAGGAAATACCGGTGGAGCTGTCCACCGCGTCCAGGCCGCCCGCTTGGGTGGTCGCCTGATCCGCCTCCCCGGCCGCACCGTCCATGGGAAGCTCCTCCGCGCGGTCTTCCGCCGGCTCGTCACCGGGAACACCGTCTTCTCCCTGTTCCGGGCTTTCGTCCTCCGGGGGAGCGTATTCTTCGGGCAGCTCCGGCACAGTCTCAACCGTACCGTCCTCCACCACGATCACGTCGTCTCCCACTTCTCCGCTGCTGTCGTCGGGCAGAATGATTTCCCCGTCGGGGGTAATCACGATATCGCCGTCGGCAGCTTCGCCGCCCTCAGGCGGCTCTTCACTGTTGCTCTCAGGTGGTTCTTCATTGTTACTCTCGGGAGGTTCCTCGTTGTTGCTCTCGGGAGGTTCCTCATTGTTGCTCTCGGGAGGCTCTTCATTGTTGCTCTCGGGAGGCTCTTCATTGTTGCTCTCGGGAGGCTCTTCGTTGTTACTCTCGGGAGGCTCTTCGTTGTTGCTCTCGGGAGGCTCTTCGTTGTTGCTCTCGGGAGGTTCTTCGTTGTCGCTGCTGTTGTCACTATCGGTCTCTCCGCCGCTGCTGTCAGCGTCGGAATCGTTGCCGTTGTCAGGCTTGCTGCTTGTGTCAATATGGATGGTGCCGTCCTCCTCCACGGTGATACCGGGAAGGACTTCTGCCCCGATGGGCACATCGTCTTCTCCCCCCTGGGGAGTGATGATCACGCCTGCAGAGGGAATCAGCACCTTACCTCCGGGGGCCACCACGTCCACATTGGGCAGGATCGCCACGGCGGGCTCCTTCACGCTCAGGGCGCCGCCGCCGAAATCCACGATGGTTCCGTCCTTTGTCACAAAGTAGATGCTGTCCTCCCGAATATTCAAGCCGTTGCCGTTGTTTACGGACGTA
>JAFLRP010000107.1 GCA_022511515.1 Acutalibacter sp. | reverse complement strand
GATCTGTGGTGTGGCCCAAGGGCCCGGCCACCATGCCGACGATCACGGCAACGACGTCCACAAAGAGCAGCAGCTTGTACAATTTTTTCTCCACGTCTGTCATAAGGCATCTCCCCTCATTTCTCACGGAAACAATACAGTTTATTATACACTATAGAGCAGCGAATTGGCAAGTGCCGCAAGCTGTTCCAAATTCAACTGTTCTGCCCGAACATTTTTCTCCGCGCCGATGGCGAGCAGCGCCCGCTCTATCTGCTCCTTGGAAAATTGACTGCCCGCGGCAATGGAATTGGCGGCGGTTTTTCTCCGTTGGGAAAAGGCAGCCCGAACCAGCTTGAAGAATTGCTCCTTGTTTCCCACCTGCACCGGCGGCTCGGGCCGCAAGTTCAGGCGGATCACGGCGGAGTCCACATTGGGCGGCGGCAGGAAGCTCCCCCTGCTCACAGGGAACAAAATCTCCGGCTCGCTGTGATACCACACCGATGCGCTGACCGCCCCGCATTCCCGGCTGCCGGGCCGGGCGCAGATGCGCTTTGCCGCCTCTTTCTGCACCATGACCGTAATGCTCCGGAGCGGCAGACCGCTTTCCAACAGCCCCATGATGACAGGAGAAGTGATGTAATAGGGCAAATTGGCGCAGACGCAGATTGTTTGTCCGCCGAATTTTTCTTCAATCAATTCCGCTAAGTCTAACTTCAGCACATCTCCTTCGATGATCTCTACATTGGAGCAGTCGCTGAGAGTTTCCTCCAACACCGGGAACAGCCGGCGGTCCAGCTCGATGGCCACCACTTTTTTCGCGACCTGGGATAGCTCCCAGGTCAACACACCCAGGCCCGGGCCGATCTCCAGCACGCCGGCGCAGGAATCCGCCCCGCATTCAGCCGCCATTCTGGGGCAAATGCCGGGGTTCACCAGAAAATTCTGGCCCATGGCCTTGGAAAACTGAAACCCGTGGCGGGCCAGCACTTCCCGGATATAGGAGGGATCGGAAAGTCTGTTCCTTTTTCTTTCGTCCATTCGTTCCATACACATCAGTCCTTCACTTGATACAAAACCCGAACGCCGTCGTCGTAAAGCTTTGTGAAATTTCTCATGAACCAAAGCTCGTCCACCTCGTAAGTGGAGCGCTCAAAGTCGCTGACCAGCACATAATCTACCCCGTATTCCCGGAAAGCGTTCCGGTTTTCCTCGGGCTGCTGATACATCAGTTGAGCGACGTGCTCCCATTTGGGATAGGGAAGCCCGTGGAAGTACAAATACGAAGGCGAACCGCAGAGGATATTTCGGCCGGCAAGGGCGGCGATCTCATTGTTGTGCCGGGTGTTTGTCAAAATCAGGGCGTCGGCCGGGATGTTTTCCTCCGCATATTGGCTCAGGGCAATGGCTCCGTCGCCGAAAATCTCGTACCGGGCGTTCCATTCCCTGCCCACCGTCAGCAGGGCGGAGAAAGAGCAAACGGCCACCGTCGCCGCAATGAGAATTCCCTGTATGCCTCTATGCTTGAGCTTTTCCAGAAGAAAGCAGAGAAATTCCGCCGCCGGGCAGCAGAGGAAGAGATAGGCCACGTACAGCAGTTTGTTATTGTCGTAGGCGTTGGGCTGGAACACCACCAGCTCCGAGAGTATCCAAATCACCAGCGCCGGAGCGTATTTCAGGAAGTTTTTCCCCTTGGCAAGCAGCATGCCGCCCAGAGCCAGAACGCCCGCCAGCCCGACATTTTTCAGATAGAACCAAAGGTAATTGTCCCTGCCGATGACCCACCCGAAATGCCCCCGGATAAAGCCGCCGGTACTGGCTTGACGGAAGGTCCAGAAACAAAGCTGAGGCAGCGCCAATACACAGGCGGCGAGCAACAGCACGCCCCACGTGGTCAACAGCTCTTTTCCTGCCCCTTGCCGCACGGCCCGCCAGAGCAGGAAAAGGAGAAAAAGCAGAAAAATCCCTGCGAGAGAAACCGCCGTCCACAGCAGAACCTCCGATTCCATCTGGTCCATTTCTTTCGCAAAATACTGGATCAGACAAAACAAAGCCAGTACCGTGAGGCAAATCCCTTTTCCCGCCTGAGTCGCCGGGTGTTCCCAGGAAAGCTCCCGCAGCAGCGCGCAAAGCAGCCAAACGCCGCAGCACAGCGCCAGCGCCACAAAGGAATGGGTGTGGATCATGGGCAGGAGCCCTGCCAAAATCCCCACGTAGAGGAAATACCGCTTTTCTTTCTCAAATACTGCACGAACAAGAAGATACAATGTAGAAAAAAGCACCGCCCAGCCAAACAAGGTGGCCCGCTGGGGAAGCATCATGTCCACCATCACGTTGACCCAGCGGATATTGCCCTCTACGTAGTTCGTGGGGGTCTGGTAAAAATCGGTGAAAATACGGAAAAAATCCTCTTTACTTCCCAGAAAATACAGGAATCCGAACCCGCCGTTCAAAAAGAAAAAACACCATGCCAGCGCTCCCTTTTTGGAGGAACGAAGCAGCCGGGACAGCAAGAAATACCCCCCGAACAGCACCTGCGCCCCGGCAAAGAACATGGGCAGGGTGTAAGCCCATTTCAGACTTGCGCCCAACAGATACAGAGAAGAGGAAATGCTATCGCCCAAAAAGGGATAGGACAGCAAAAATCCGGGCAGCAGGGAATACTCCGGGGGGAATGTGCCCTGCCGGGCAATGCTGGTGAGAAAGCTCAGATGCATGCTCATGTCGCCGTAAGTGGCCTGGCTGGAAAAAATCCTCCCGTTTTCCCACCGGAAAGAGCGCCAGACTAAGGCGCAGAACAGGATCAGCACCAAGGAAACGACCCACAGAAATTTTTTGCGCCGAAATGCGGAAAGTATATCAAAAAGGTCGATGCGGCCTCCCGCTTTCCACCGGAAAAGCACTGCCAAACCGGCGCAAAGGACAGCCAAAATAGCGGCACAGATGTGCGCCGCTGTTGAAAAACCCAAAAAGAATGCAAAGGGCACGGGGAACCACTGGAGCATCATGCTGCCCAGCACGCTGCCGAACAGGAGCTTCACTTCACCGTTTTCTTTGGAAAGCGCGGCGCGGGACACACAGCAGCCGCAAAGCTGAAACAACAGAAAAAACGCTGTGGATAACAGCAGTCCCGCCATACGCCTATCCCCTCTCGTAAATTGATTTTTCACGTTTATCTTACTATGAAGTGCCGAAAATGTAAAGGTTTCCTTGTTGCAGTGTGACGCTATTTGTTGTATACTAAAACAAAACGGCAAAAAACGGGAGGAATTTATGTGAGCACACTCAGTCGGCGTGACAAGACAAATTATTATCTGGATCTGGCGGAAACGGTTTCCCAGCGCTGCACCTGCCTGAGACGGCATTACGGCGCGGTCATCGTAAAGAACGACGAGGTGGTCTCCACCGGATATGTAGGCGCGCCCAGAGGACGGGAAAACTGCTCCGATCTGGGCTACTGTCTGAGAGAGAAGATGGAAATCCCCCGGGGCGAGCGGTACGAGCTGTGCCGCAGCGTCCACGCGGAAGCCAATGCCATCATTTCCGCTTCCCGCCGGGATATGATCGGCGCTACCTTGTATCTGGTGGGCAGAGAAGTCTCCACCGGCGAGTATATCAAAAACGCCATCTGCTGCTCCATGTGCAAGCGCATGGTGATCAACTCCGGCATCGAGAAGGTCATCGTCCGGGACGATAGGGAGAATTATCGCACCGTATATGTGGCCGACTGGATCCGGGATGACGAATCTCTCCAAGGGGTGCTGGGCTATTGAGCTCCCCGGAGAAAAGCGCGCGTTATGGCGCGCTGGATACCTTGCGGGGCATTTGCCTTCTCAGCATGATCGCCTTTCACGGGATGTACGACCTGGTGGACATTCTGGGTTTCCCTGTCCCGTGGCTCCATGACATGCCGGGCTATCTCTGGCAGCAGAGCATTTGCTGGACCTTTATCCTGCTGTCCGGCTTCTGTCTGAGTCTGTCCCGCCGCCCGGTTCGGCACGGGCTGATTTTGGTGGGCTGCGGCGGAATGATCACTCTGGTCACTTATTTCCTCATGCCCTCGGAGCTGATCCAATACGGCGTGCTGACTTTGTTGGGGCTTTCCGCTTTGCTGCTGACGTTGCTGCGATACCTTAGCCGTCGGTTTTCTCTGCGAATTCCCGCCCCCGTCGGGCTGGCTATTTCTTTGATTCTGCTTTTCCTGACACGGAATCTGTCCCGGGGCTCTCTGTTCTTTGACCGGCCGATTCTCATGCCGGAGTTTCTCTATCAGACGGACCTGCTGGCGGTGCTGGGCTTCTACTCCCCCACCTTTTATTCCGCGGATTATTTTCCGATGCTGCCTTGGTTTTTCCTGTACTGCACGGGGTACTTCCTCTGGAAGCTCCTTTCGCCGAAGGAAAAAATCACGGACCGTCTGCGCCCCGGCATTCACCCTCTTTCCTTCCTAGGGCGGCACAGCTTGCTGATTTATCTCTTGCACCAGCCGATACTGCTGGGAATTTTCATGCTGTTCATGAGAGCATAAAAAGATATCTATAGAAAATCTCCCCCCGCTGCGCGGGGGGAGATTATGATTTCAGGAAAAAGCCTTACTTCGCCTCGAAATATGCCTTGAAGGCTTTATAGGCCATATACACGTCCAACTTGGAGACCACTTCAAAGGGCGCGTGCATGGAAAGCACCGGCACGCCCACATCGATAACGTCGGCATTCAAACGGGAAATATCCAGTGCCACAGTACCGCCGCCGCCCTGGTCTACCTTGCCAAGCTCACCGATCTGCCACACGACCTTGGCGTCGTCCAGCATGCGGCGGACCCAGCCCACGAATTCCGCAGAGGCATCGTTGCTGCCGCCCTTGCCACGGGCGCCGGTGTACTTGGAAATGCCCACGCCGCGATTCAGGAAGCAGGAATTGCCCGGCTCATAGGCATAGCCGTAGGTGGGATCAAAAGCTGCGGTCACGTCGGCAGACAGGCAGTTGGAAGCGGACCACACGCGGCGGGGCTCCAATCCCTCGGCAGCCGCCAGATCGGCCACGAAATAGTTCAGGTATTCAGAGGCCAAGCCAGTGTTGCCCACGCTGCCGATTTCTTCTTTATCCGCCAAGCAGGTGATAACGGTGTGCTCGGGAGTCTTGCACTTGAAGATGGCTTCCAATGCGGGATAAGCGCACACCCGATCATCGTGGCCGTAAGCGCCGATCATGCTGCGGTCAAAGCCGATATCCGCCGCGCGGAAGGCGGGCACGAAGGAGATCTCTGCGGAGATCAGATCGCTTTCCACCACGCCGTACTGCTCGTTCAAAATCTTCATGACGTGCAGCTTGTAGAGCTGCTCGCCCTCGGCGTCTGCAAGGGGCAGGCTGCCTGCAAGAATATTCAGATCCTCGCCGGTGAAGGCCTCGCCCAGAGTCTTGCGCATCTGATCTCTGCCCAGATGGGGCAGGATGTCGGTGATGGTAAACTGGGGATCACCGGGCTTGTCGCCCACATTCACGGTGATCTCCGTGCCGTCCTTGCGGACGATCACGCCGTGCATGGACAGCGGGATGGCAGTCCACTGATAATGCTTGATGCCGCCGTAGTAGTGGGTCTTGAGAAGCGCCAGCTCGCTGGCCTCGTACAGCGGAATGGGCTTCAGATCGATACGGGGATTGTCAATGTGGGCCGCCGCAATGCGGACGCCTTCTTTCGCGCCCTTCTTGCCGATGACGGCCAAGCAGATGGCCTTGCCCCGATTGTTGTAGTATACCTTGTCCCCGGCCTTGTACTTGTGGCTGGGGTCAAAGGGCACAAATCCGTTCGCCTCAGCAGCCTTGACGGCATAGTCCACGGATTCCCGCTCGGTCTTTGCCAGATTCAGGAACTCCTTGTAACCTTCGGCAAACTTGTCCGCCTTCTTCAGCTCCGCAGCGCCGGCTTTTTTTGAGCCGTGGGTACGGTCGTTGAGAAGCTCTTTCGCCATCGCTTTGGTATCGATTTTTTCAGGTTTCTTTGGCATAAAAATCATCCTTCACTTTCGTAAAATCTTTCAGGCCAACGGCCAAAAATCCAAAATTAACTTTACTCTCCTTTTTGTAAAATGTCAACGTATTCCACCGCAAATCCGTGTGAAATATCATTTTTCGTAAAGCCACTGATACCGCTCCATCGCCTGCTGCACCTTCTTTAGGTAGCTGTCGGTCTCAGGGTAAGGAATGGTGTGCAAACTTTCGCCGTCGTGAGAATATTTGCCTTCCGCAAGCCAGGTCTCCACATTCCCCATACCAGCATTGTAAGCGCACAGCGCCACCTCCACACTGCCGAACTCATCCAGCAGCAGCCGGAGCAGCGCGCAGCCGCAATGGATATTGTCCGCCGGATCGAATATGTCTTCTCCGCCGTTTTCCGGAGGGTAAAGAGAGGAGATCCACTCAAAAGTGGCCGGGGTTAGCTGCATCAGGCCCCTTGCCCCGGCGTGAGATTCCGCGTGGTCATCAAAACGGCTTTCCGTGCGCATCACCGCGTAGATCAGGTTGCTGTCCAGAGAAAATTCCTCCGCTTCCCGCTCCACCAGCTCCTCGTAAGGACAGGGATACAGCAGCCGACCGACGGTCTTCACCAAACTGGGACCTGCGAAAACGCCCAGCAGGACGACCACCAGCACCACGGCCAGGAACACAATGCGTCCTCGTTTCATAAAATCTCTCCGCTTTCTTCCTGCAATTCTCGTATGATCAAAGCAAGCTCTGCTTCCAAATCCGCACCCGTTCGGTTTTCCACGACCCAATCTGCCCGGTTCCCAAAAAACTCCTCAGGGTGCTGGGCGGAAAACCGCTGCCTTGCCGCTTTTTCGGGAATGCCGTCCCGCTTGCAAATGCGTTCCAATCGTTCCTCAAAGGGGGCGGTAATGACCAAAATGCGGGCGCAGGCACTGTCCAGCCCGGATTCAAACAGGGTGGGCGCATCCAGCGCCGCCACCTGTTTTCCTGTAGCAAAGGCGTTTTCCAGTGCTTGGCGCACAGCGGTCAGAATGTAGGGAAAGGCGATTTCCTCCAGCCGCTTTTTGCTGTCGGGATCGGCAAAGGCACGTTCCGCCAGCAGCCGGCGGTCCAAAACGCCGTCCGCCGCGATATCCTGACCGAAGGCCCGCTGCAATTCGGCAACGCAGTCGGCAGTGTAGACCTCGGGACTGCGGGTCAGCTTATCGCAGTCGATCACCGCCAAGCCCGCTTCTTCCAGCAGCTTTGCCGCCGTGGATTTCCCTGCGCCGCTGGGGCCGGTCAGCCCCACGATCATCTTTTTTTGCGGGCGCACCACGGAAAATCCTGCCGCCCGGATCAGTCGATTGTACACCGCAAGTCCCACCCCCTGCTTCCGGGGCATATGGGCATAGATCTTTTTTACCCCCAATGCATCCAGCCGATAGAGAGAGGAAAACAAACGCTGTGCCTGCTCTGCGCTGTCATACCGGCTGCCGAAACTGAGATATGGGATTGTTAAAAGAGGAGTATCCTCCTCAAAGCAGAGGGCATAACAGCTTTTCAACCCGCTCTCGCTGCCGCATTTTTGGTTTACATAATTCGAGTATTCCTCTGGGGAGGCGTCCACCAGCGTGAGATCGGCTTTGGGCGCGTAATGCTTATATTTCATGCCGGGAGAAGAGGCAACCCTGCCCTGCTCCAAGCTTTTGAGCACCGCGCTGTCGATTTCCACCTCACCCAGCACCGTCCGAAGCTCCTCGGGCGTGACGCCGCCGGGACGGAGAATTCTCGGCTTTCCCGCTGCCAAGGTGATGACGGTGGATTCCACCCCAACCCGGCAATCCCCGCCGTCCAGCAGAGCGTCCACCTTGCCCGTCAAGTCCTGCTTGACATGGGCAAAGGCGGTGGGACTGGGTCTGCCGGAGGGATTGGCGGAGGGCGCCGCCAAGGGGACTCCTGCCGCCTGGATCACCGCCCGGGCCACCGGGTGAGCAGGACACCGTACCGCCACCGTGAAAAGTCCGCCGCTGGTTTCCGGCGGGATCAGCTCCGATTTCGGCAGAATGATGGTGAGCGGACCGGGCCAAAAAGCCTCGGCCAGTTTTTTCGCCGCTTCCGGCACTTCCTGAACCAGCGGAACGATTTGGGAAAATTCCGCCACATGCACGATCAGGGGATTGTCGGCAGGTCTGCCCTTGGCGGCGAAAATCTTCTTCACCGCTGTGCTGTCCAGAGCATTTGCCGCCAGACCATACACCGTCTCGGTGGGGATGGCCACCAGACCTCCGTGCCGAAGGATCTCACCGGCTCTTTCGATATCATTTGTATGCTGTCCGTTCAAAAGGAATGTGTTCATTGGATTCTCCATGGGAAAGTCTCAGGCTTCCTCGAGTTTTGCCGCCCGGTCAGCGGCGATCAGCGGGTCGATGACCTGGTCCAAATTGCCCGCCAGAATTTCCTCCAGCTTGTAGAGGGTCAGTCCGATGCGATGGTCGGTCACCCGGGATTGGGGGAAATTGTAGGTGCGGATCCGCTCGGAGCGGTCGCCGCTGCCCACCTGATTTTTCCGGTCTTCCGCCACCTGGGCGCTGACTTTTTCCCGTTCTTCTGCAAGGAGCCTCGCCTTGAGGACCTTCATGGCCTTATCTTTATTTTTGTACTGGCTGCGCTCGTCCTGGCACTCCACCACCATGCCGGTGGGCAGATGGGTGATGCGGATGGCGGAAGAGGTCTTGTTGATATGCTGTCCTCCCGCCCCGCTGGAACGAAAGGTGTCAATGCGCAGATCCTTGGGGTCGATCTCTATCTCCACATCCTCTGCTTCCGGCAGCACCGCCACCGTGGCGGCGGAGGTGTGAATCCGCCCCTGGGTCTCCGTTTCCGGCACCCGCTGCACCCGGTGGGCGCCGCTTTCAAATTTCAGCCGGGAATAAGCCCCCGCGCCGTCGATCAAAAAGCTCACTTCCTTAAAACCGCCCAGCTCTGTTTCGTTTAGCCCCACGATCTCCGTTTTCCAACCCCTGCTTTCCGCATAGGCAAGATACATCCGGTACAAATCATAGGCAAACAGCGCCGCCTCCTCTCCGCCGGTGCCGCCTCGGATCTCCACGATCACGTTCTTTTCGTCGTTGGGGTCTTTGGGGAGCAGCAAAATCCTGATCTGCTCCTCCAGCGCGGTGAGTTTCCCCTCATTTTCCCGCACTTCCGCCTGAGCCAGCTCCCGCAGTTCCCGGTCGGAGGAATCGTCCAGCATTTCTTTGGCTTCCCGCAGAGCTTTTTCACATCTGCGGTATTCCCGATAGGCCTCCACAATGGGCTCGATCTCCCGGTACTCCTTCATCAGGGAGGCATACAGGTCACGATCTGCGGCGGTTTCCGGATCGTACAGCTTCAAGTTCAATTCTTCCAATCGGTTTTCAAAGGTCTGCAAATTCTCAAACATTTTTGAATCATCGCTTTCCGGTTAAATTTGATTTCACAAAAGCTCACCAGAAGCGCTAGGGCTCTCCCGCCTCTTCCCGCATGATCTTTTTGATATTCTTTTCGCATTTTAAGCGAGGAAGCATGACCTCCCGCCCGCATTTGCAGCATTTGATTTTGAAATCCATACCCGAACGGAGCACGGAAAATTCATAGCTGCCGCAGGGGTGGGGCTTCTTCATGCGCAGGATATCTCCTACCCGAACGTCCATAATGACCTCCTGTATTCTTTCAAAGGGTTTCCTTCCTAAAGATAGGGAAAGGTAAGGGAAGCGCAATGCCTCCCTTACCCTGTGCGATACTCTTTTCGTTCTATTCCTGGGGCTGTGCCACCAACCCGTCAGAGGACTCGTCCTCCGCCGATGCATTGGCTTGAACAGCTCTTCCCTGAATGGCCGCTCTGTCCAAAATCTGCACCAACACGGTGTATCTGCCCAGTACCCAACAAGTGTCCGTTCCGCTGCCGGCAATCACAATGGTGGCAGGAACCTCCACACTGCCGGTGCGGTTTGCGAAGTTCGTCAAATCGATCTGCACGGAGAGCATGTCTCCCGTCAGCTTGGCGATCTGCGCTTCTGAGCCAAGCAAGGTTACCTCCAGCAACTGGGTATCGATGGTCACATCCTTGCCCACAGGCTGGTTGGAGAGCTGGAAATTGTCGGCAGAGACTGTCACGATGGAATCCATAAAGCCGGCCAGGTTGATCGTCACCGTGGCCTGACTGACCGTGTTTTCTCCGACGGCACTGATATTCCGCACGCCTGACGGCAGGGGGATATCCATGGTAAAGGTGTTCTTCTGAGCAAGCTCCAGATCGGCAAAGTCGATGGGCGTTTCCAACTGGATCTCATTGATCCCGGCCAGCACGTCCGCAGCTCCGGCAATGTCGATGGTGGCGGGACTCACGGTGATCCGCGTATCGGAGAAGCCCTTGGGCTGGTGTACGGTGGAGGCCACGATGGTCACTGTCTTTCTGGCCAGTACCGGAATCACCACGTCCACCGTGTCCACATCAGTTTCCAGATACATGGCGGAAATATCGGTGATCTCCTGATTGTTCTGGTCGTACAGCCGTACCGGGCAGGTAAAGGACGCATCGGACCGCAGGGGGTCGCTCAGCTTGTAGCTCACTGCCGCCCGGCTGATCTTATTCACGGAGGATTCCGGACCGGAAACGATTACTGTCTCTGCGGAAAAGGAGGGCGTACCGGGATAGAAATTGGGGTCGGTGCTGTACTCAATATCCCCGTGCTCAATGGGGAAGGTAACCTCCTTGTAGCGGTCATATTCCACCGTGATCTCCTCGGGATTGATGGAAACGATATCGTAATCGGCAATGGGGCTTTTCTTTGCCGCCCGCACCTGTGCGGTAGCCTTTTGCAAGGTGTTCCCTGTCAGCTTCGCGGAAGTCAGGTTCAGACTGACGGAAACCTCAAAGTCCTCCGCCGTCAGCTTGTTGGTGATCAGGTTGCTGCCGGAAATTTCCAGATCGGCGGCGTCGTAAGACATACTGAACACCCGGAAGCCGCCCTCCTCCGCCGCAAGGGAAAGCTTGACATCAATGGGCACGTCGGTGATAAGGCGGTTGGTGTCCTCATTTCCCGCCGCCAGCATAAACCAGGAGATTAGCGCCACGCAGAAGGAAAAAATCAACACAAAGGTGTTGTGGTAAAAGATGCCGTTCAGACTCAAACGTTTCTTTTTCTGTTCGTCCATGCCCTCAGCCTCCCTTCTTGGAGGAATTGGAGCCTCGGCCCAGTTTCCCCAGAATACCCTTGCCGGCGGATGAGGTTTTCCCCATCGAACCGATCAAGGTCTTTTCCAGCATTTCCCCAAGGCTGACCCGGTTGTAATTTCTGGTCAGCTTGCCGTTTCTGGCAATGGAAATCTGCCCCGTTTCCTCGGAGACCACCACCACTACGGCGTCGGAATTTTCACTCATACCCAAAGCCGCCCGGTGACGAGTGCCCAGGTCAACGCTGACACTGTCGTTGACAGTCAGGGGCAGAATACATCCGGCGGCGTACACCCTGCCGTTTCGGATGATCATCGCCCCGTCGTGCAGGGGAGCTTTGTTAAAGAATATGTTGGCAATAAGCTGGGCGGAAGGATCTGCCTCTACGATGGTGCCGGTAGCGGCGATCTCCCCCAGCTTGGTAGCACGTTCAAACACAATCAGTGCGCCCATGCGCATCTGCTGCAAAATAGCGGTGGCCTCCACCACACCGTTGATGGCATGCCGCAGCGACTCGTTCTCTTTATCCTTGACGCCCACGGCGCTGGCCAGCGACTGTCCCACCTTGCTGCGCCCCACCTGCTCCAGCGCCTGACGAATTTCCGGTTGGAAGAGAATGACCGCCACGATGAAGGCAGACTGGAAAAACGACCGCAATATGGCGTTGAGCATGGTCAGCTCCCACCAGGAAGAAATGAGGAACAGAACCACCAGCAGGATGATCCCCTTGACCAGTTGTCCCGCCCGGGTCTCCCGCACCAGCTTGATGACAAAGTACAGCAAGGCTGTCACGATCAAGACGTCCAACAGATCCAGCAGCGTAAACTGGCGGGCAAGGTTTAAAACCGTCTGACCCATCCGGTACAGGGCTTCCATGATTCCAGCCATTGCTCTCATTCCTTTCTTTTGAAATTCCTGACTTAATCGCCTAACCGATTTTTCCCGTATACATTTTATCACAAAGAAATTGTAAAGAAAAGTGTTTTCTCCATTTCTTCCGAAAGTTTTTTCAGAAATTTTTTCCTCTCTGCTGCCGGGCGATTTGTCCTATCCTGTTGGCCAGAGCCTCCATCTCCTCCCGTTTGGTAAAAACAGAGGGCGACACCCGCACCGTGCCTGTTTCCAAAGTGCCCATTTTCTCGTGGGCGAGGGGCGCGCAGTGCAGCCCACAGCGGACGGCAATACCGGGTTTTGCCAGCAGTTCCCCCACTTCCTCGCTGGGTCTGCCCTCCACATTGAAGGACAGCACCGGCACGTACCAGGGCAAGCCGGGCCTTTCCGTGTACAGCTTGACCCCCGGAATGCGGGAAAGCCTTTGATACAGTATCTCTGTCTTTTGCATTTCCGCCTGCCAAATGACTTCCGGTTTCTTTTGTCTCACAAATTCGATCCCTGCCCGCAGCGCTATGATTCCCGGCACATTCAGCGTGCCGCTTTCGTACCGCTCCGGCGGATCATCGGGTTGAAGCATACTGCGCGACTGGGTCCCTGTGCCGCCCTCGATCAGTGTTTTCAGCAGGTCCTGAGGGTCACGGAACAGGAGCATTCCCATGCCCATGGGGCCGTACAATCCCTTGTGTCCCGCGCAGCAGAGGAAATCGATGCCGCTGTCCGCCATGTCGATGGGGATGATTCCCGCGCTTTGGGCGCTGTCTACGCAGATTTTCGCCCCGTACTGATGGCACAGGGCGGCGATGCGCTCCACCGGAACGCGAATGCCGAACACATTGGACGCCTGGGTGCAGATCACCAGCCGGGTGTTTTCCCGCATGGCTTGCCGAAAGGCCTCCATGGTGGCGTCGCTGTCGCCGGGGGTCACCTTGGCTGCCGTGTAGGTCACTCCCTGTTTTGTCAGTTCCGTCAGGGGCCGCATGACGGCGTTGTGCTCCAAATCGGACACCACCACGTGGTCGCCGGGTTTGAGATAGCCTTTCAGGACCAGGTTCAGCGCCTGAGTGCAGCTTGGCGTGAATACTACGCATTCCGGCCCGGCCGCGCCGAAGAACCGAGCGGCAGATTCCCGGCACGCAAACACCGCTTCACTGGTGCGCATGCTCATTTCATAACCGCTGCGCCCGGGATTTGCGCCGAATTCCCGCATAGCGCGGGCCATGGCCTCCCGCACCTGAGGCGGTTTGGGGTAGGTGGTGGCGCTGTTATCCAGATAGATCATCCGGCATCATCTTCTCCCAGCCTGCCCAAGATCCTGAAATTGTTTTCCCGCAGGATCCTCTCGGCGGCGTCCGCTCCGTTGGGAACGTACACGCCGTAGCCGCAGCCCGTTTCCGCTGTGCGGGGGACGCGCTGCACATATCCCCGTATTCCGTGGCGGAGCAGCAGGTCCCTTGCCTTCATGGCATAGGTCACGGAGCTCACGATAATCAGGGACTTGCCCATAAATATCACCTCATTTGCTTATTGCAGTTCATTCTCCATGTTATGCAGCAGCCGGGAGATTGTCCCTTGACATTTTCCCCTGTTCTTCCTATAATAGCGAAAATACGAAAAGGAGGAATTCCCATGAATATCAAACTCTACAAAACACCGGGGGAATTTCTGGAAGAAAACCGGGCTTTTCTGCAGGATCACGAGGCGGCGTGCCAGCTCAATCTCGGCAACGCCGGCGCCAATCGTGACGAGTCCTGCCACCCCGGCCTGCTGTTCGGCAGGTGCGAGGAGGATGGTCGCAGCGTGCTGCTGTTCGGCAACACCCTGCCCTGGAATCTCTGCCTCAATGCCATCCCCGGCGACGTTGCTTCCCTTTCCGCCGCGGTGCTGCTGGCAGAGTACCTGCTGCGGGAAAACATCGAAATCACCGGCATCAACGCTTCCAAAACACTGTGCAATGCCTTTTTCTCCGCCTACAACAGGCCCTACCGGGTGCGGGCCGCTATGGACATCATGGTGCAAAGGAAGCTTATCGAGCCCCCGGCGGTGTCGGGAAAAGTCCGTAAGGCCGCGCTTTCCGATCTGGAAACCGCCGCAAACTGGGCTTGCGCTTTCCAGAAGGAAGCCCTCCACGAGGACGCCGATCCGGACGAAATGCGGGAGAAATTCCGGGACACCATTCAGGAGGGAAAGGTGTATCTGATGGAAACCCCCGACGGGACTCTTGTCTCCATGGCGGCGGCCACGTCCCGCTCCATGCCCCACGGCGTTGGAATTTCCTGGGTATACACGCCCCCCGAGTACCGAAGCAAGGGTTACTGCCAAAACACGGTGGCGGCCATCTGCCGGGAAAAGCTTTCCGCCGGCTGCGACTACTGCACCCTGTTCGTGGATAAGACCAACCCCATCTCCAACCGGGTGTATCAGAAGATCGGCTTTGAGATCATTGAGGACAATTACGACTGCCGTTTGTTAAAAGAATGAACGAAAATAACCTGTTTCACGAAAAAATAGCCAACTGGGAGGACTGGGGAAAAGTTTTCCAGTCCATCCCCGCTTTTTCCGCGCTGGCAGAGAAAATTTACCGGCGGGAGAAGTTGCCCTTTTCCCCCTTGCAGAACCTGACCCCCGGCACCAACGCCGTGTTCCGGTCGGGAAATACCGTCTTAAAACTCTTCTTTCCCAAGGAAAGCGGGTTGGACCCCACACCGGATTTTCAAAACGAATCTGCCGTCTGCGGCCATTTGACGAGGCAGGGCCTTTCCACACCCCGGCTGCTGGCACAGGGCCTCATAAAAGATACCTACACATTTTTCTACCTCATCACGGAATATATCGAAGGACAGGAAGCGGGAGATTTTCTGGCTGCCGCTTCTCCTGCAGAAAAGCGGCAATTTGTCCGGGAGCTGAAAGAAATTTTACGGACACTGAACCGCCCGGCAGAGGGAATCATCCCACCTATCGATTTATTGCGGCGAGCGCAGGAAAATTCCCGGCTGTCCCGCCTTCCCCCTGCGCTGGCGGAGGAAATGCGGCAGCGGGTACAGGCGTTGGATTTATCCAACCGGGTACTGGTCCACGGCGACCTGACCGGGGAAAACCTGCTGGTAACCTCCGAGGGGAAGGCCGTCGTCATCGACTGCGCCGACGCCTGTCTTGCCCCGGCATGGTACGAATTGGGGCCCATCGTGTTCGAGCTGTTCCGCTGTGATTCTTTTCTCCTGCGGGAATTCGCCGCAGAAGAAGATGGCTTTGCGGAAAAGGTTCTGGACAGCGTGTGTCTCCACGATTTCGGCGCGGATTTATTGCGGACAGCGGCAGAGCGGGAAAAGATTCCCTGCTTTTCCACGTTATCGGAAGTAAACCGTTTTTTGACTGAAAAACTTTCCTAAAGACGCAAAAAGAGAGGGTGCCCTATTGGACACCCTCTTTTTTGCCGTAAAAAATCATGGCAGCTCGTAGGTCACAAAGGCAAAGTGCTTGCTGTCTCCCGCCCAGGAATTCACGTTCAGACTGCCCTGCCCGCCGAACAGGGACAGGATCTTCTGCTGATTTCCTCCATTCGCGTCCATCAGCCAAAGCTCCACCGGCATATTGGGCAAATGCTCCTGAGGCTCTAACTGCTCCGGCCCGTAGGAAAGATACGCCACTTTTTCGCCGTCGGGCGAAACGTGACCGAACCAGTTGTTCCGATGATTTTTCGTCATTTGCACCGGATTTCCTCCGTCCCGGTCCATGCGCCACACCTGCATCAGCCCGGACTTGGTGGAATTGTACCAGATGTATTTGCCGTCCGGGGAGTATTCCGGTCCGTCGTTGAAACCGCCGGCAGTCAGCCTGCGCTCCTCGCCGCCCTCTGCCGGAATGGCGTACACGTCCACTTCCAGCTTGCCATTGACTTCCCGGAAGGCACAGTAGGCCAGTTCCTTGCCGTCGGGCGACCAGCCGTGAAGATAGCTGGGGCTGTTTGGGGTGACGAGCCGTGCTTCCCCGCCGCCCATGGGCACGATGTACACCCGGGAGGCATAGCCCGCGTCACTGTCCGCGTGGCTCACGGCAATAAAATTCTCATCAGGCGAAACTACATGGTCGTTGTTGCAGCGGTTGCAGATGCCGGTGTCGAGGACGGTCTCCGTTCCGGTTTTGATATCAAAGGAGTACATATGCCCGTCGGAATTGAAGAGGATCACGTCCCGCTTTTTCAGCCAGTTGGGAGCTTCGATGACCCGATCGAACCGTGCCAGCGTTTTGATTTCTCCTGTTTCGATATCGTATGTATTGAGATAGCTGACGGTATTTGCGCGGCTGTGATAAGTGAGGCCGTTCAGCTTTTTGCAGATGTCCATGAGCTCATGGGGCACGTCCCCGCCGAAATGCTCCTGATCGATGAGCTGGGGAATTTCCCGAGCTTGGGCAAGGGAGAAGCACGCCGCCACATCCACTGCGCCCGCGCCGATAGGCACGTCCACCGGCTCCCCGCTTCCCGCGAGAAAATCTTTGTAATGGATAGACTTGACCCGATATGCGTTTCTGTGTAAAAATTCCGCCGGGTCTTCCCCGTCGAACTGCACCCAACCCACATCTACCTGGGCGAAAACTTTTCCCATGCACAGGTCCAGCATTTTTTCATAGGCCGTCTGCCCGCCGAATTTCGTCCGGCAGTTTCCCTCTCCGTTGTGGAGCAGCAGGGCAATGCCGGCATCACGAAGCTCCTCCGCAGCTTTGGTATACACCAGCGCGCCGTGATGCAGGCTGACCTCTGTCAGCGGAGCGGGCATTTGCGCCGCCACCTGCCGCAGTCCGAGCTTTTTCGCCAGCGCTTTTACGGTGTCCACACTGCCCGCCAAATCGGCGGCAAACACATGGGCGGACTTTATCTCCAAGCCCATTGCCTTGATCTCCTCGCCGTGCTCCAGGAGCCACGATACCGGCCAGATAATTTTTTCCTGTCCGGGCATGGGGTCAATGGCGACGCAGGGCTCGATCTCACTGATTCCCGCAGCGGCCAAGGCCCTGAGATTTTCCAGCAGATCGCCTTTCATGTTGTTCAGCGGGCCGTAAAGCTGTATGCCGAATTTCATGGCTACACGTTCCTTTCTCTATTTGACAGGGCAGACCGCTTTTACAGTCAGCCCTTTCTCCCCAATCGTAAAGCGCGGGAAGCGTTCAACACCGCCAGGACCATCACACCCACGTCGGCAAAGACCGCCTGCCACATGTTGGAGAGTCCCAGAGCGCTAAGTGCCAGCACCACCAGCTTGACGCCCAGCGCAAACACAATGTTTTGCCGGACGATGCGCAAGGTTCCTTTGGAAATCTCCATGGCAGAGGCGATTTTGGAGGGCTTGTCGTCCATCAGCACCACGTCCGCCGCTTCGATGGCGGCGTCAGAGCCCAGTGCGCCCATGGCAATGCCGATATCAGCCCGGGAAAGCACCGGCGCGTCGTTGATACCGTCTCCCACAAAAATCAGTTTGCCACGGGAGGAAGTTTCCGGCAAGAGCTTTTCTACCTGTTCGACTTTATCAGCGGGCAACAGCTCCGTATAAGCCTCGTCCAGCCCCAGCTCTTTTGCCACGGACTCGCCTACCTCTTTGGCGTCTCCGGTTAACATAACTATTTTTCTGGCACCCTGCTCCCGCAAGGCGGAAACCGTTTCTTTGGCATCGCTCTTCAACTCGTCGGAAATGATGATATGTCCCAAATACTGCCCATCCGCCGCCACATGGACCACCGTGCCGGTTTTTTCACAGGAAGGGCAGACGATTCCCATTTCCGCCATCAGCTTGTCGTTGCCCGCATAGACGGTTTTGCCGTCCACCAGGGCTTTTACGCCTCTGCCGGAAAGCTCCTCCGGCTCGCTGACCCGGGCGGGATCCGGCTCCCCGCCCCAAGCTTCTTTCAGGGAACGGGAAATGGGGTGATCGGAATAGCTCTCCGCCAGAGCGGCAAGTTCCAGCAGCTCCCGCTCCGAACAGTTTTCGGGGTGAATGGCGGTCACCTTGAACACGCCCTGAGTCAGTGTGCCGGTCTTGTCGAACACCACGGTTTCCGCTTTGGAAAGGAGCTCTAAGTAGTTTGCGCCTTTAATCAAGATACCGTTCCGGGACGCTCCGCCGATGCCCCCGAAAAAGCTGAGGGGAACGGACACCACCAGCGCACAAGGACAGGACACCACCAGGAAAATCAAGGCTCGGTTCAGCCAATCCGCCCAGTGCCCGCCGGTAAAGAGGGGCGGCAGCAACGCCAAGAGTACCGCGCCGATCACCACCACGGGGGTGTAATACCGGGCAAATTTCGTGATAAAATTCTCCGCCTTCGCCTTTTTGGTGCTGGAATTTTCCACCAGATCGAGGATTTTCGCCACGGTGGACTCTCCAAACGGTTTCGTCACACGAACCTGCAAAAGTCCCGTCTGATTGACGCAGCCGCTGATGACCTCATCTCCGGGCTTCACATCTCTGGGCAGAGATTCCCCGGTCAAGGCGGCGGTGTCTAGGCTGGACGCGCCCTCCAGCACCACGCCGTCAAGAGGAATGCGTTCTCCGGCCTTCACAAAGATGGAATCTCCCACCTGTACATCCTCCGGGTCTACCTGCACCAGTTGGCCGTCTTGCCGGATATTGGCGTAGTCCGGGCGGATATCCATCAACTGGGAAATGGATTTCCGGGATTTCCCCACGGCGTAACTTTGGAACAGCTCTCCCACCTGATAAAACAGCATAACGAACACAGCTTCGGGATATTCGCCTTCCCCGAAAAAGCCGGTGCAGAAAGCGCCCAGCGTTGCCAGCGCCATCAGGAAATTTTCGTCAAAGACCTGCCCGTGAGCGATATTCTTTACCGCCTTCCACAGCACATCCCAGCCGATCACAAAATAGGCGGGGAGAAACAGCAGAAACCGCCAGCCTCCCTCATAGGGAATCAACACCGCAAGGAGCAGCAGCACCGCGCTGATCCCGATACGAAGCAGCATTTTCTTTTGTTTTCTTGTCATCTTTCAACCCCTCCAAACAACAAGGCAAAGCCGCCTATGTAACGTTGCTTTGCCTTATAGATAAGCCCGCACCCTTTCCGAAATCACATGACGATCCTGCAATCGGGTTCGATCTTTTTGATGACCTTGGCGGCTTCCTTCATGATTTCGTCAAATTTGTCGTCGTCCGCCTCCACCGTCAGCTTCTGGGTCAGAAAGCTGACCGTTGCATCCTGCACGCCGGGGAGCTTTTTGATGGCCGCCTCCATTTTGGCCGCGCAGTTGGCGCAATCCAGTTCCTCTAAAGCAAATTTCTTTTTCATACGTGCTTCCTCCTTTTATAGTTTACATAATATTGTAGGTCACTCGGTAATGTGCTCCATGCCCTGCTCGAAGATGGTCCGCACATGGCTGTCCGCCAGCGCATAGAACACGGTTTTCCCCTCCCGCCGGTATTTCACCAGCTTGCTCTTTTTCAGCACCTGCAGTTGGTGGGAAATGGCGGACTGGGTCATGCCTAAGAGCTGGGCAATGTCACACACGCACATTTCCGATTCAAACAGCAGGAACAGAATTTTGATCCGGGTGGAATCCCCGAAGATCTTGAACAGCTCGGAGAGGTCAAACAGGACCTCGTCCTCCGGCATTTCCCCCAGAACCTTTTCCACCACATCCTCGTGGACGCAGAGGTATTCGCATCTGGGCGCTTCCTTTCGTTCTGCCATATTCCGATATCCTTTCATATGATTGTATGTTCATATAATACAGGAAATGCTTGCACCTGTCAACCCTTTCCCGCAAAATTTTTTCTTTTTCGGGCAATTTTTGCAAAAAAGGACCCGGCACAAAGTACCGGGTCAAGGAATTGCTATTTGAGTTCAGCATCGAAGGCCAATCAAAGCGCTTCGGCAAGAGGCGAAAAATCGAAGCCTTTCTCCCACTCTGCGGAGAAACGCACCAAAAATTCGGCGATCAGCCGGATGCAGTCCTCCAAATCCTTCCAGCTTCCCACCTCCACGGAACTGTGCATATACCGCAGGGGAATGGATACCAGCGCCATGGGAACGCCCTCCAGCGTCATATTCACCGTGTCGCCGTCAGTGCCGGTGCGTCCGGCGGCGATCTCCCACTGCACCGCCATGCCCAATTCTTCGGCGGTTTTTTTCAGAAGGGCGTTCATTGGCTTATTCACCGCAGAGCCCATGCAGAGCACGGGACCGCCGCCCAGCTTCACTTCACCGGTGTCGCTGGGATCCGTACCGGGGGCATCGCTTGCCCAGGTGACGTCCACCGCCAACGCGCAGGTGGGGTTGATTCTGGCGGAAGCGTAGTACGCGCCCCGTCCGGTGGTTTCTTCGCCGACAGTGGTGGCGGCGTAAATGCCCGCCTTTGCGCCCTTCTCCGCCGCCAGCTTAGCGGCCTCCAGCACCACGAAAGCGCCGGTACGGTCGTCCAGAGCGCGGCAGGTGAATTGATCGTTCAAAAGCTCCTTGACCTGCACGTCCGCGCACACCGGATCGCCCACGGACACGATCTTTTTCGCTTCCTCCTCGCTGCGGGCGCCAATATCCACCAACAGGTCGGAAACGTCCAGCTTCTCTTTCCCCAACAGGTCGTGGCTTGTGGCGATCACGCCGCTGACCGCGCTGTCGCCGTGCCAGATCTGTACCTGACTGCCGATATACAACTTGCAGGCAACGCCGCCGACCTTGGCCAGATGCAGTCTGCCCTGCCCGTCGATATGGGTGACCACAAAGCCGATCTCGTCTGCGTGGCCGCAGAGCAGCACCTTGCACTCCGACTGCGGGTTCACCACGGAAATGGCATTGCCCGCCGGGTCGACGAGCTGCTTCTCCGCAAATTGTTTTCCAAAGGTCAGCGCTTTCTTTTGTATTTTTTCCTCATGCCCGCTGATAGATGGCGTGGCCAGTAAATCTTTTAAAAAATCTCTGTTCATTTTCTCTTCTCCCAAAAACACAAAATAAAATCGACAAGGCTCTGAAAAGCCTTGTCGAAAGATGGAGCGGACGACGAGGCTCGAACTCGCTACCTCCACCTTGGCAAGGTGGCGCTCTACCAGATGAGCTACGTCCGCATATCGGAACGCTATCTATTATATCGAAGGAAAGTCGATTTGTCAATGAAAATTTTTTCCTTTTTCCAAATTTTGCCAAAAGACAGCAAAAAGCCGGGGCTTTCCGAAAAAAGTCCCGGCTGTGCGGTTCCAAACTGCTGAGAATCAGATCTTCTGAACGTTGACTGCCCGCAGCTTTTCGCTGTTCTTGGGATCGGGCTCAGTCTCGAAGGTCACTTTATCGCCTTCGTTCAGGGTCTTGAAGCCTTCGCACTGGATCGCGGAGAAATGTACAAAAACATCCTCGCCGCCTTCATCGTTAGAGATGAATCCGTAACCTTTTTCTGCGTTGAACCATTTGACTGTACCGTTCATGTTCGGCACCTCCATAAAAAATTGTATCCGGCTAGCCGCGCCGTCCCGCTGAGAGAGCTCTCTCGCCGAAGAATGGCCCCATAGAGGGGATTCTCTGACCGCCCCGGGAAAAATCCCGGTTAAAAAAGCTCACAGCTTGTGTAAATCATCAGACGTTCAATGACTTACAAAAACTGTGAGTACATCTTTCGTGCTATCAGAATACAGGATTACTATACCATTCCCGGTACTCGTTGTCAACAGCTTTTTTCAAAATTTCTTTTCGCAGCCGCCTTTTTACAGGACTTTTGTAAATTCCTCCGGTCAGCTATGGCCTTTTTCAGAGAAATGTGGTAAGATAGAGGCACTTGTGACGAAAAGTGAAATTCAAGCTTTCTATATATAGAAAAACCGACACGAGGTGATTCCTATGATCCAACCCCTGGCATTGAGCGTGATCAACGAGGTACGCAAGGTCATCATCGGCAAGGACACCATCATCTGCAAGGTGCTGATGGCGATCCTGTCGGAGGGCCATATTCTTTTGGAGGATAACCCCGGCATGGGCAAGACCACTCTGGCGCTGGCGTTGGCCAAAGCCATGAGCCTGCAATTTAACCGGGTGCAGTTCACACCGGAAACTATGCCCGCCGACGTAACCGGCTTTTCCATGTACAATCAGGCGACGGGCGAGTTTGAATACCGTTCCGGCGCGGCGTTGTGCAATCTGTTTTTGGCAGATGAGATCAACCGCACCAGCGCCAAGACCCAAAGCGCCCTGCTGGAAGCCATGGAGGAGGGACAGGTCACCGTGGACGGCGTAAGCCATCCCCTGCCCCGGCCCTACACCGTCATTGCCACCCAAAACCCTTTCGGCTCTGCGGGAACGCAGCCCCTGCCGGAATCCCAACTGGACCGCTTTATGATGCGGCTTTCCATCGGCTATCCCGATTTGGCTCAGGAAATCAAGATACTGAAGCAGACTGAGGGAGCCAGGCCCATCGATCTGGTGGAGCCGGTCTGCACCGCGCAGGATTTGATGAATATGCAGAAAGAGGCGGCCGCCGTTCACGTGTCGGACGAGCTGTATGAATACGTGGCGAATCTCTGCACTGCCACCCGGGAAGAACCCATGCTGCGCATCGGCGCCAGCCCCAGAGCAGGCGGGGCGCTGATCCGGGCATGCAGGGCGTCCGCCTGGATGGCGGGCAGGGATTACATGATCCCCAGCGACATCCATCTGCTGTTTTTGAACGTCATGGAGCACCGCATGATCCCCTCTCCTCAGGCCGCTGTCAGCGGCTCGGACCTTCCCAGCGTTCTGTCCAAGATTCTCCGGTCCGTTCCCGCTCCCAAGCTGGTGAAATAGGCTATGCTGAAGAACAGATTTTCCTATCTTGTCGTCCTCATAGGGGCGCTCCTATTTTTTGTCTTCTATAACGGATATATTTCCTATTATGTTTTACTGGTGACGCTGGCGCTACCGTGGATCTCTCTTTTGGTCTCCCTGCCCGGCGTTTTTGGCTTGCGCCTTAAATTTCTGGCGGAGACGGATCAGGTGACCAAGGGACAATCCGTCCCCCTACAGTTCGTCATCGACAACCGGCTGCCCCTTGTCAGCGGGCGTGCCAGAGTGCAGTTGCACACCTACAACAGCCTGACCGGAGAAACTCAGGAGGAGTATTTCACGTTTACCGCCAGCCGAAAACCCCTTCGGGTGGTGCATCGTCTCGTTTCTTCCCATTGCGGGCAAATCACCTGTCAGCTTCGCAAGGGACGAGTCTGTGACTACATGGGAATTTTTTCCTTTCCCATCCCCCTTTCCCGCTGCCCCGTCTGCCGGGTGACGGTCTATCCCGCCGTACATTATCCGGAGCTCTTGATAGAGCAGGTGTTCCTGCCCGATGGGGACGGTGACTCCTACTCTCAGACAAAGCCGGGAGACGACCCCTCGGAGCTGTTCGATCTCCGGGAATACCGGGAGGGCGACAAGATCTCCCGCATTCACTGGAAGCTGTCCCAGAAAACCGGCGATCTGCTGGTCAGGGAATTCGGCCTGCCCATCTCCGATCGCGTTCTCTTTGTGCTGGACCCCAACGGTTCCGGCAAAGAAGTGGATCTGCTGCTGGATCTGTTCGCCACCCTGTCCCACTATCTTCTTTCCCGGGAACTTGCCCATCACGTGGCTTTTTGGAAAGGGAAAGAGCAGCAATTTATCCTGCAAAAGGTCACTGACAGAGGCACCGCGCTGCCGGTGCTGGAAGCGTTGCTCAAAAATCCCAGAGACCCGGAGCCCAAGGCCATCCCCCGGCAGGGACTGCCTGCCGGAGTCGCCCATGTTCTGTACCTGTGCTGCACGCCGGACACCGGCATTGCCGCTTCCCTGCGGCAGCAATTCCCCGCTTGCCGTTTCAGCATCCTGGCGGCGTCAGAGCAGCCCCTTCCCGCTGAGAAGAGCCTGCCCGCAAATGTCGAGCTGACCGCAGTACAGCCCGGCACTGTCACGGAATCGCTGAACGGATTCCGGCTATAATCGTATCACCGCATAAAAAAACGAAAGGAGGAGCCCTATGTCCCGGCGAAAGCAAGTTTCCGAGCCCGAAACCAACCTGCTGAATAGACCCGGTATCATTGTGCCCAGGCCCGGGAAATTTTCCTCCTTCTGCTTTCATACCGTCCTGTTTTTGCTGGCATGGGCAGGGGCATTCGGCTGTTTCCTCACCGCCTTCGGCATTTCCGTACATTGGAATCAATTTGCCCTTTGGAGCGTGTTTTTCTCCCTGATTTGCGCAGGACAATATCTGCCCGAGCGCCGGAGATGGATCCTTCCCCTGTGCACGCTTTCGGTGTGGGGGCTTGCATTGTGGCGCAACTTTGAAGATGTGGCGCAAGGCGCCCTCCGCACTGCCAACACCATGCTTTCTTCCTATTCCGAGCGGCTCAATGTGCGAAAAGTACTGCCTCAGTTTCCGGTGAAGGAGCTCCGTCCCGGGCCGGAGAAACAAGTGGTGACGCTCTTTCTCATCTTTCTGGCGTTTTTCTTTTTCTGGCTGCTTTCCTGGATGTTCGTCCGCCATCAAAGCCTTTTGGGGACATTCGGCCTTACCGGACTCTTTCTGCTCTCCCATCTGGGCTTTTCCATCCAGCCGAACCGTTGGGCTTTTGGGATCTTGCTGGTATTCTGGGCCTTCTTGCTGCTGGCGGCGCCCTCTTTGCGGCAGCGCAGTCAACTGGTAGAGCACGGCAGTTCCTTCCACTCTGCCGGAAACATGTTTCTGCATCCCGTTTCCCTCACGTTGCTTCCCATTCTGGCGCTGTCTCTCATTCTGATCTATACCGTGTTCCCTCCGGAAACCTATAAACGTCCCCAGTTTGCTGTTGACCTCCGCACCCAACTGAATAACGGCCTGAATCTTCAGACCGTGTTTCGGGGCGGTACAGGGCACAGTAACCGTGTGGATTTCTCCGCTCTGGGCAACCGATTCTACTCCGGAAAGATCGCATTGCAGGTGCGGTACGAATGGCAGAACGGCGTCCCCACTTTTGAAGAATCCCCTGTAAGTCAGAAGGATTACCTCAAGGGCTTTGTGGGCAGCGTTTACACCGGCACGAGCTGGGAGCGGCTTTCCTCAGAAGATTCGGAAATCGTCAACGAAATTTGGGGAGGTCGGAGCTCCCAGACCCTTCCCGCCGACCTGATGCAATCCATGCCCATGGATTCCGATCCTCATTTTTCCTATTTTGTGACCGTTCGCAAGCTGGGAAGCGATTTCCAAAGCATCTATTCCCCGTACGGGCTTTATTCCCCGCTGGGCCCGCCTAACAATATGGAATACGAGGACGACGGCTTTTTGGCGGCGCCTCGCGCTCTTTCCGATATGGACGAATACGCCCTGTCCGCCGTGGCCATTCCCTCTCTGGAAAACCTGCCCACTTATGACGCACGGTTTTCCGCCTATTGGGAGGATCTTTTGGCACAGGGCATTCCCTACAACGAGGAGACACTCGACACGCTTTCCCAATGGATTGCGGATTCTCTGGAATCAGACAGAGTGCCTCTGGGGGATCAGTGGCGGGTGTCCGGCTGGATGAAGGAACTTCTGCCCGTCGAAATCGTTTCAAACATCATTGAACCTCTGGAGCAGTACGATGAATTTGTATATTCCCGTTATACCCAAATCCCCGACGATCTCCGCCATATTTTGACGAATTATGCCAAGGAGCACGGGCTGTCTCCGAATCTGGCGCAGGAAGACAGGGTTTCCTATCTGCGGCAGATAAAGCGGCTCTTGGCAGAGGAATGTACCTACTCTTGGACGCCCCCCACCCTGCCCGGCGGCAAGGACTTCGTCACCTATTTCCTGACGGAAAGCCGCACCGGATACTGCGTACATTTCGCCACCGCCGCCACCATGCTGCTGCGGGCTGCGGGAATTCCCGCCCGGTACGCGGAAGGTTTCGCCGTGCCCACCGAATCTTCCGACCCAGCATTTTCCAACTGGATCAGCGTGCCGGACTACAACGCCCACGCCTGGGTGGAGGTGTACTGGGGCGGGATCGGCTGGATCCCGGTGGAGATGACTCCTGCCGGAGAATCCGTACCGGCGGCCTATGTCAACGCCAGAAGTCCCAGTGAAAATGACGATCCGCTCGATCTGCCGGAGTCTCTCGATACGAACCCTGCTCCGTCGATTTCTCCCGATCTCTCGGGGAACCTCGCGCCTACGCCCACGCCCATCGACCCCGCTTTCTCCGAGGCCCCGGACAGAACTTCCCCATCCCCATCCCCCTCTCCTTCCCCTTCACCTTCGCCTTCTCCGTCTCCCTCGCCTTCGCCCTCACCCGGAACAGGTCCTCACAAGGGCAATTCCTCCTCTGCAGGGCCGTCCATCTTCGGCTTGAAGCTCCTGGTCTCCGGACGTCTGACCTTCTTTGGGCTCCTATTCCTGCTGATCTCGCTGATCCTCGCTGCCATCCTGCTGATTTGGGCGCAGCGGCTGATCCGGCTGTTACACCGGAAGCGATTGTTCCGGCAGCGAAAAAGGAATAAAGCGGCGCTGTGCGTCTACGCCCATCTGCTCCGTCTGTACTGGGAAAACCGCCTGCTGCCCGGCGGCAGCAGCACCCCGCCGGAGGAGCTGGAGGAGATTGCCCTGAAAGCCCGATTCAGCCACCACACGGTGACTGAAGAGGAGCTGGGCACACTGATCGAACAGGCGGCCGCGATGGAGAAAAAGCTGAAGGCAGGCCTGCCCAAAGGCGAATGGCTGCGGTGCAAATATTTGCGGATCCTCTTTTAAGGAATGACAGATGAAAAAATTCCTCTTGGAGAATGTCTCCAAGAGGAATTTTTGTTTGCCCTTTCAAACGGTCAGCTCAACGCGCTGAAATTGGAAATGACCTTATCTGTGGTTTCCGTGTCGGACATAACCATCAGGATCAAGTTACCCCGGCGCAGCACAGCAGTCTTTTCCGCTTCTACGCAGACCCATTTCCGGGGATCCAGCTTTTCTTCGATCTCACTCCGCACCTGCTCAGCATCCGCGGAATCCGGCACGCGCAACAGCACCACACTGTGGGGGATAGAACCGATCATGGGCTCGGACACCACGGCTTCCGCACCGTCGATGGGATCGATGAACAAATACCAGGAGAACATGTCCTCTGTGACCTCTGTCTCGATCAGGGACATCTCCGGATCTGTAGCTCCGTCGGTCACCTTGGCCAGCAGGTCCGTCAAGCTGCCTTCAATGTTGCCGTCGCCGGCAGTGCTGTTTGATTCCCCACAGGCGGCACAACACAGCAGCAGGGAAAGAACCAGTACAAAAGCAAACACCTTTTTCATAGAAATACCCTCTTTTCTTTTTGATTTGATTATGAGAAACATAGACGCAGCCGTTTCCGTGCGATCACTCGCTGATATAGTCCCGCACGTGGAAATCTGCACCCACGCTTTCACACACTTTTTTACACGTTTCGATTTCTTCTTTCTTCATCGTGCTGACCACTGTCATGCGGACGTGGGGCACGTTCAGCACCGCCACTGCGGTAAAGCGCAAAATGGCAGGAAACGCATCCAGCCCGAATTTGCTGTGGCACAGCCCGTCGTACTTTTCTGCCGTAGAGGCGTTCAAACTGACGGACACCGCATCCGCTCTGCCGTCCAGCTCGGAGGCCACCTGTCTGCCCACGATCAGATCCGCCAGACCGTTGGTGTTGATGCGGATGAAGTGGGAGCCATGGGCTCTCAGCTTGTCGCAGAGCCACATCATGTCATCCCAGCGGCAAGCAGGCTCGCCGTACCCGCAGAATACGATTTCAGCGTACTGATTTAAGTCACGGCCCGTGAGTTCCGCCCAAATCTCCTCTTTTGTGGGCTCTTTGCCCTGATACCAGAGATTTTCCGCATACAGACTGCCGTCGCTGTTTTTCCGCAGACAAAAATCGCAGTTGTTGGGACATTGATTGGTCAGATTGATATAAAGACCGGCCCCGTATTCGTAAACGATACTGGCGGGTTTTTCTTTTTCCCTCATAGCGTTTCCCCTCTCGGCGGCAGATGAAACAGCCGCCTGGTATTCTCCTCTGCCGCTTCCAAAACAGCTTCTTGCGGCAAGCCCCGCAGCTCGCCGATCTTCTCCACCACATAGCGGATCAGGGAAGAATCGTTCCGCCTGCCCCGGTACGGGACGGGCGCCATGTAAGGAGCGTCTGTTTCCAGCAGCAGTCTGTCCAGCGGCATCTTCTCCGCCACCTCTATGACATGTTTGGCGTTTTGGAAGGTCACTACGCCGCCCAAGCCCAGGTACATACCCAGAGACAGCACTTCTTTGGCCATTTCCCAACTGCCCGAAAAGCAGTGCAGCACCCCTTGGGGGCGGTAGCGCTTCAAAAATTCCAGCGTGTCGCCGTGGGCCTCCCTGTCGTGAACGGCCACCGGCAGGGACAGCTCGTTTGCCAGCTCCAACTGAATGGCAAACACCTCCTGCTGCCGCTCCTTGGGGCAGGCGTCCAGCCAATGGTAATCCAACCCGATCTCCCCCACCGCTACGATCTTGGGAAGTTTCAACAGCTCCCGCAGCAGGGAAAGCCAGTCTTTCGGCTTCTTTTCGGCCAGCTCGGGCGGCAATTCCGGGAGATGCGACAGCATCTCCTGCGCCGCGTCCTCCGGGTGAATGCCCACCGCTCCATACACATAGGGATACTGTTTTGTCAGCGCCACGGTGTCCAGACAGCCCTGCAGATCCGCGCCCATGTTCAAAATGCCGCAGACCCCCGCTTCCGGCAAGGTCTTTCCCAAAAGCTCCTCCCGGTCACTGTCGAACCGCCCGTCGTTGTAATGTGCATGGGAATCGAAAATCATTGATTTCATTTTTAATCCATGGCTTTCATGTCAGTGAAAGCCGTCCTCTTCTTCGGGAATTGCGGCTGGTTTTGCGAAGCAAAATTGCCGCCATCATATACGGCGGCAAAAGCCGCAAAACCGGGAGTTTGAAAATTCATTTTCAAACTCTAGCAGAGTTTTGCTCCTGCGGGGATGTTGTCGTCCACCATGATCAAATGCAGAACTTCCTCGCCCTTTTCCTTGTGGACGGCGGAGATCAGCATGCCGCAGCTTTCCAGCCCCATCATCTTCCGGGGCGGAAGATTGACGATGGCCACCAGCGTCTTGCCCACCAGATCCTCCGGCTCGTACCACTTGTGGATGCCGGATAAAATCTGCCGGTCCGTGCCGGTACCGTCATCTAGTGTAAAGCGAAGCAGCTTGTCACTCTTTTTCACAGCTTCACAGGCCTTGACCTTCACCACTCGGAAATCGGACTTGCAGAAGGTGTCGAAATCCACTTTTTCCTCGAGCTGGGGCTCTACCTCCAGCTCCGGTACGGGCATGGCAGCCAGCCGCTTTTCTTCGGCCTTTGCGATGACCTCGTCCTCGTCCAGTCTGGCGAACAGGATCTCCGGCTGCTCCGTCACCTTGTTCCCACTGGGGTACAGGCCGGTCTTAGAGAGCTCGTCCCACTCTCTGGGCTGGGTGTTCAACTGGCGGAAAATATTGTCGCAGGTGCCGGGCAGGAACGGCTGCATCAGGGAAGCGCCCACGCAGATGGAATCCACCAGATTATAGAGCACGGTCTCCAGCCGGGGCAGGCTTTCTTCACTCTTTGCCAGCGTCCAGGGCATGGTCTCGTCGATATACTTGTTGCAGCGCTTGAAGAGATTCATGATCTCCGTCATGGCGTCCGCCACCCGCAGGTCCGCCATTTTAGCGGCGACCTTGTCCCGACAGGCGGCGACAACGGCTTTCAGGTCGTCATCCACGGGCTCGGTCACGCCGGAATTTTTTACGGTGCCGCCGAAATACTTGTTGCTCATGGAAATGGTGCGGTTCACCAGATTGCCCAAAATGTTGGCCAGATCGGAATTGTTCCGCTCGGTCACCAGCTCCCAGGTGAGATTGCCGTCATTTTCGTAGGGCATTTCGTGGAGCACGAAATACCGCACGGAATCCACGCCGAAAATGTCCACCAAATCGTCGGCATAGATGGTATTGCCCTTGGACTTGCTCATCTTGCCGCCGTTCATCAGAAGCCACGGATGGCCGAACACCTGCTTGGGCAACGGCAAATCCAGCGCCATCAGGAAGATGGGCCAATAGATGGTGTGGAAACGCACGATGTCCTTGCCGATCAAATGCAGATCAGCAGGCCATTCCTTGTGGAACTGCTCGGTGCTGTCCCCGTCGCAGTGGTAGCCGATGCCGGTGATGTAGTTGGTCAAAGCGTCCAGCCAAACGTACACCACGTGCTTGGGGTCGAATTCCACCGGAATGCCCCACTTGAAAGAAGAACGGGACACGCACAGATCCTGCAAGCCGGGCAGCAGGAAATTGTTCATCATCTCATTTTTTCTCGATACAGGCTGGATGAACTCCGGGTGCTCGTTGATGTGGTCGATGAGCCGCTGAGCGTACTTGCTCATTTTGAAGAAGTAGGCTTCTTCCTTGGCGGGGTGTACCTCTCTGCCGCAGTCCGGGCACTTGCCGTCAATGAGCTGGCTCTCCGTGAAGAAAGATTCGCAGTCGGTGCAGTAAAGTCCTTCGTAGGCACTCTTGTAGATGTCGCCCTGATCGTAGAGCTTCTTGAAAATCTTCTGGACTTCCTTTTCGTGATAGTCGTCAGTGGTGCGGATAAAGTGATCGTAGGACACGTTCATCAGGTCGAACTGTCCCTTGATGATCCCGGCAATGCGGTCCACAAATTCCTTGGGCGTGATGCCCTCGGCTTCCGCTTTCAATTCGTTTTTCTGCCCATGCTCGTCGGTGCCGGTCTGGAGCCACACCTCAAAGCCCTCCATCCGCTTAAACCGGGCGATGGCGTCTGCCAGCACGATCTCGTACACATTGCCGATATGGGGTTTGCCCGAGGTGTAGGCAATGGCTGTAGTCAAATAATATTTTCCTTTGTTGTTCATAGTATCAATTTTACTCTCCTTTATCAATAATCAAATCACTTAAAAATCAACGCAGAAAACACGCTGGCGATCATCAAAAGCGCCAGAAGCCCGGCGACAATGCGAATGACCAATGCCCTACGATTGGGATTGTAGCCCTTCATGGCGAAACACCTTCCCTCTCCAAAAAGATTGGCAGTTTTTTAACCTTTGAATCGGAATGCCCATATATTTTAGCACTTCTTTCCTGATTTGTAAAGGAAATCCGGAAATGTGGACAAGGGTCGGAAAGGGTGGTAAAATGAGGAGGAAATCAGCAGGAGAAAAGAAGTAGTATGAATGAAAAAGAACGGATCGTATCGCGTTTTTTCGATCAAACCACATGGCTGTTTGACCTTGTCAGCGACGACCGGGAAACCGGCAGCGCCCTCTGCCCCTATTGGGAAGTCTGCGACCGGTTCCAAACGTATTTGGCTTATCGCGGTGAAAAAGACAGTAGTGTGCGGAATTTTTTAGTAAGGGGCGGCTATGATCCGGAAGAGATCGATTTCTTTTTCCAGAGATATGAAGCAAGTCAGGGCACTGAGGAATACGTGAATTTACCGCAAGGTTCTGCCTTTGAGAAAATCCTTTCCTATTTTCTCAAAGACACGTTGGAGCTGTTTCAAAATGTGTTGAATAACGACCCCGATGACCCCCACTATTCCCCTATCACTACAGTGCATCGGATAGAGGACTACATTTCCTGCAATCCCGCTTGCGAGGCAAATTCCCCCCGGGAACTGCTTTACGCCTTTGGCCGCACCGAGAAAGAAGTGAACTCTTTTTATGAGCAATACCGCGAGGAGTTCGTCATACGGGTGGCCGCAAGCGGCCGGCATCCGCAAGAGCCGACCCAGACTTTCGGAAAGCTCGCAGTCTATCAAGTAGAGGGCAGATTTGTGGTTGTGCTGCCAACAGATCAGCGCGATGTCAGCCAGAGCGCCGGAGCGGAATTTGATTCCGCACGTCATTGTATCTGGACAAAAAATCTTGACATAGCGGAAGAAAGTAAAATTCTTTTCCCCTCCCACCCCGGTTCAAAGAGATCTGATTTTATAAAGCCCTTTTATCAATTTGACTTTGGAAAACAGATTTCCGTATCTGCATATCTTTCTTCGGACGCTTATTTATATTGCGTTGTCTTTGAAAACGGAATGTGGGCTGATACCAAAAAATTTGACCTGCTTTTATAGTTGTTCTCCGCAAAAATAACTGTCAAAAGGCCGCCGATCTTCGGATCGGCGTTTTTTTGCGGCAAAACGGACAGCCTGCACAACTTTTTTCTTCAGGCATACCCTGTTATCAGGACAAGACTTGCCCTCGGGCAAGCTCCCCAAAAATTTACAGTAAGGAAAGAGGGAATCCCCTTGTTTGAAGAAATCACCGGCATGAGCTGCGATCTGCAAAACGATCTCAGTCCCCTGCCGCCCGATCCGGTTCCCGCCATGGCTTATGTGCCCTTCCAGCAATGGAGCCGGGAGCTTCACAGCGCGGAGCGGGCGCTGGAAGCGGGAACGCTGTTCCCCGTATTGGATAAGCCCTTTTACGGCGGAAGGAGGGAGCCCAGATGAGTGAAAAAGACGCACTGCGCCGCAGAATTTACGCGGTAGAATTCGCCGCCTGGGAGCTCCATCTGTTTTTGGACACCCACCCCAACAACAACGAGGCTGCCGCAAAGCTGGAGGAGTACCGCATGCGCGCGGAAAAGCTTCGCAAGGAGTTTGAGGAAAAGTACGGCCCCATCGGCGAGACCACCCAAAACACCAGCCGCTGGGCATGGATCAGCGATCCCTGGCCCTGGGAAAAGGAGGCAAATTAAATGTTTGTATATGAAAAGCGTTTGCAGCACCCTGTAAAAATCAAAAATTCCAATCCCCAACTGGCGAAAATGATCATCACCCAATACGGCGGTCCTCATGGGGAAATTGGCGCGTCTCTGCGGTATTTGAGCCAGCGGTACGCCATGCCCTACCCCGAGCTGCGGGCCATTTTGACCGACATCGGCACCGAGGAACTTGGTCATTTGGAAATGGTGGGCACCATCGTGTATCAGCTCACCCGGAACCTGACCCCCGAGCAGATCAAGGAAGCCGGATTTGACACCTATTTCGTGGATCACACCACCGGCGTGTACCCCATCGCGGCCTCCGGCGTGCCCTTCTCCGCGTCCACCTTCGCCGTCACCGGCGACACCATCGCCGACCTCCACGAGGATTTGAGCGCCGAGCAAAAGGCCAGAATGAGCTACGACAACATTCTGCGCTTTGCCGACGACCCCGACGTGCGGGAGCCCATCAAATTCCTGCGCGCCAGAGAAATCGTGCACTTCCAGCGCTTCGGCGAGGGTCTGCGCATCCTCACCGACAAGCTGGACTCCAAGAATTTTTACGCGTTCAATCCGTCTTTTGACAAGAAGTAATCGGGCCAACCCCACGCAAAGCAAAAGACCCCGGTGCGAAAGCGCCGGGGTTTAATGTTATGGGGGGTGTACACAAGAACTTCATTCGTTTGTTACATTGTAGAAACTGACACTTAAATGCGGGTAATACAGAATTTTGCACGGGATGCCGTCAATACTGCCATATAGTTCACAACGCCCTGACTTGTCAACGTAGTCCCATTTTCCAAAAGCCTTTTCTATCACATCAACATACTGTTCCCAGTGTACACATTTTGTGCTGGAATCTTTTGTTCCCACAAGCGAACGAAAGTCGATCGACACAAGTGTCCCTGATTCGTCAAAAGAGTAGTAATGTCTGGAGTACACCTTTTCATCAGATGATTCACATTGCTCATATCCCACGCGGCACTCGCCGCCAATTTCTCCCGATATGATTCGGCAATCAGAATTTCCAAAAGCCGCATTTTCAAATTGCTCAACAACGTCTGCAGTAGCGCTGAAGTTCAAAGGAATAATATCAGAAAAATCCTTTGAATAATCTTGTGAATTGCACCCACTCAGCAATAACAATGCCGCAAACAACAGAGCAACTACAATCCGGTTGAGTATCCTGTTAATCACAGAATCATCCCCCAAAACCACTGATATTTGGGGCGTTATTCCCACTCGACAAAGATTAAACAATTCCGTTTAGGAATTATTATCTGCCGTATCTGTGTGTCTTTTGATTATTTGAATTATCCATATTATACAGCCCATATGCCCTCTTGTTATCATATTGTTATCGCCGTTGATCACAAGAGTCGTTGCGCTATGCGCGGAAACCTATCTTTTTAACAGCACGCTTTATTTGCTGAATAAAAGCATCCTGCGTACGCCCCTTGTCCTCAATTTCATTTGAAGAAGTTGCCGCCCAACGATATATCTGTTCTATGCTCCCATAGCCACGCTTGAACAACCTCGCAAAGCGGGCGCAGTTTTCTTTTGTGGGTGCCTCAGATAGGATAATCTCAAGTTCCTCATCCGTCCACGGTTGTCCCTTATTCGACGTATCAAAAAGGTTCTCATTACTTTTTTGATATTCAATGAGCAATGCTTTTGCAAAACTGATTTTATCAGATATGTCCTGCATATCGACATCTTGGTCTAATAAATCATACAGCGCGTTTTTAAAGTCTCTCTTTTTCATACTATCCCTCCTGGACAACACGACAATCTTAATTTCCGTTTGATTTCAGATAGTCCTAAAATGTTTTTATACTGATTCACCTGATTGTTCATTGCACGGTGAAATGGTATATATGCTTTCTGCACGCAAATCATCATTGATCAATTTCATTTCTTCATCTGAAATTTGATAGATGCTCCGAATAATATCCTCTATATGATGGGATATTTCTGCAATTCTCTGATTATGTTGGTCGCATAACACAGCATAATTTTCAGCATCGCCCTCACCTAAATTGCTGGTATCGATAAGAAACTGCTTCTCTTTATCAAAAATATCCAATACCAACAACTCAATGTCTTTATTCTCAATAAATCCACGGTCAGCAGCAAAAAATGATTTCATAAAGATATCCGCTTTATAGAAATTGATGTTTTCTAACTTTTCGAGACATGCCCAAATGAAAAAGCTGGACTTTAACCAAGCAATAGCATGGTACAACGACACTTGCCGTTTTCTTAAGTCTTCTTTAGGCATCAAAATTAGCGCGTTATCTCGTACATCAAGAAAGAATTCGTCTGGTGTATCAACTAAATGACATCCTCCCTTAGAAGAAACAATTATTGCTGGTCCCTGAAACTTTTGCAATTTTGAAATATAATCTTCATCTGCGCTATCATATCTGGGGCAAGAATACCTTAAACACGCATAGTCTAACCTTGGATTATTTCCGGTGATGTAAAAAACATTTCCCACAGCCTGCCCATTAATTTTTTTAAACGTATCCATGCTAATGCTGTCCGAACTATTTTTATATACATATTGAATACTAAAAAGTTCTCCAAGCGGGATAGATCTTAAAGCTAATTTGTCAAATAGATAATACTTAGAAATTGGAGAAGCCACTTGAGCCATCTTGTTCATCGCACTCTTTATAATTACATCGTTCCTTTTATTAAAAGCTCGCAATTCATTCAAAACATTCTCTTTTACTATTACTTCTATATCCTTAATCGTTGCGGATTTAACAACGCCATTGCCACTCAAAATATATGTTTCTTTATCATCTAACACCCATAACTCGCGGCTATTAACTTTAACTGAAATTGCAAAAGCAAATTTCCCATTCCCCAACTTTTCAGTAACTATACCACAATCAATCATTGCGGGTCTTTGACTAGCTGTAGAGAGTCGGTCCATTGAACTGTTTATATCATTTCTCAGGCCGTCTTCTGTAATGCTCACTCCGCTATACAACTTGTTTTCTGTGATGCCCAAAAACACATAACCATACCCACTATTCAATATAGCGCAAATTGATTTTGGCAATTCTTCGACATCATTCACAAAAACTGATTTATTATTTTCTACACATCTGTCTACAAAATTCTTAAAATCTGGTCGTTCTATATCGCTAATTTTCTCTTCTGGAGACTCAAATGCTCTTTTTACTTCCTCAAACGAAAACTCGGCTAAAGAAAAAAACGAATACTTAGAACCTACATTAGATCCAAGATGTGCATCTGAAGCATTTATATAAGCGAAAGGCTTTTTGCGAACATAACCAGGTTGCGATGCAACTAACTGCTTAATATTAAGCAATTGTGAAGAATTATTGCAACTTATGGCATTAATACAATTCGTACTGAAGATTTCTTCTCTATATTTGCCTTTCAAATCATTCCAAATACCTTTATTAGAATCCACATGAGGCGCATACACAATTTTTCCATTCAATTTTGGATTAGCTAAAAATGTTTTCACATCCACATTGGGAGAAAAATCCGAATCAGAGCCACGCTGCTCAGATGTATAACCGATTTCCTCTAACAACTCATTCAATTCCGCTTTTTCATTTTCTGAGCAAAGAACTATAATGTGAACCCCTGGGTTAAGAGTAATCTCAACACCCAATAATATGTATATCTTTTCGAATAACTCGACTTTTTCCCTTAATTCTCTTTTTTCCTCTTCGGTCACAGTATACTTCTGAATAATCTCATACTCATTTTTAGTCTGCTCCCTCAAATTGACCAAATTTTCATAGCCTTTCAACGTATTATGATCCGTAATAGCAATAACGCGGACTTCATTCTTAACCGCACCTCTCAATATTTCCCAATATCCATTATCAGATTTATCCCCTTCAAAGCACTTTGAAGCAGGGGTATGCACATGTAAGTCAACTTTATAAAACCTATTATCCAATTCGTTCACCCTTTCCCGCCAAATATGTATCTGTTATACCACATTTCGATAGATATAGTCAACGTTTCGCTGATAATTAGCGCAGATTGCAAAATCGATAAATATAGCGCCTTGCCCATGTGAAGATATGAAAAGAGAGCTCTCGAGAAATAGTCGCTTCGAGATACCAATCCTATCCTAGAATTCACAAGGCTTTCCACGCTTTTTCGGAACAAAAATAGACCCCAAGGGATTGCTCCCTCAAGGCCTATCTGCTGCAAAGTAGTTTTTGCCTCACTCGCATATCCGAGTGGAGCATTGAAATATCTGAAATTTCTTCCACTTGCTCCTGCTAGAATTTTTCTAAACAGTTTTGTCAATAAGAATTAGCTCAAATCATTTCGATCGTTCTCATGATCCAGATAGTTTGGCCCACAAAATCCCTTTGCGAGCACTGTATTACCATAAGCATTTCGTTTGAGTACATCTTATTTGTTCTCCGGTGCAGAAGATATTTCGACTTCATATGCCCGTGGAATACCGCTGGTGAACACCTTTATTACTTCCTCCCGGCAAACCGGACATACCACTTCTTCCAATTCTCTGCAACCAGGCGTAGAATCATTTTCCTCGATTTCCAAATGAGCTCCACAGTGTGGACAGGTGCAAATCATCATGTTACCACCTCCCTCAAATTGATATGGGTGTGGATAGACCACAAGAGGAAGTATAATCAGTTTTGTCTAAATTTTCAAGGCTCTTTTCACAAATTGTTCACAAAAATCCTTTTTGTGTACAAACCTCTGGCTGTCACGGGGTAACCCCCATCTTTCTACTAGGAGCAAAAACATTTTTCTCCCCTCTCCCCCCTGCACCCCCCTCACCCCTCGGGTGGGTCGTTGCGGGATACTGCTTCGGGTTAGGTGTTACAAGGCTTTCCACGATTTCTCGGCACAAAAATAGACCCCAAGGGATTACTCCCTCAAGGTCTATATCATGCAAAGTGATTTTTACCCCAAGTGCATATTCGGTTTTCGCACCGAGATAAAAAACTCATTCCCATTCAATAGTGCCGGTGGGCTTGGGAGTCAGGTCGTACAGGACACGGTTGACGCCGGGGACTTCGTGAGTGATGCGCTGGGTGATATGCTGCAGCAGGGCGAAGGGAATGTCCTCCACCGTGGCGGTCATGGCATCCCGGGTGTTGACGGCCCGGATAATCACCGGCCATTCATCGCTGCGCTTGCCGTCCTTGATGCCCACGGACTTAAAGTCCGGCACGATGGTGAAATACTGCCAGACTTTTCCTGCCAGGCCGTTTTTGTCGAATTCCTCCCGCAAAATGGCGTCGGATTCCCGCAGGGCCTCCAGCCGATCGCGGGTGATAGCGCCCAAGCAGCGCACGCCCAGTCCCGGTCCGGGGAAAGGCTGACGGTACACCATGTTGTCCGGCAGGCCCAAGGTCTTGCCCACCACGCGGACCTCGTCCTTGAACAGAATGCGGACTGGCTCCACCAGCTCGAAATTCAAATCCTCCGGCAGACCGCCGGCGTTGTGGTGGGCCTTGATGCCGCCCTCGCTCTCCAAAATATCCGGCCAGATGGTACCCTGAGCCAGCAGCGTCACGCCCTCCAATTTTCTGGCTTCCTCGGCGAACACTTCAATAAACTCGCCGCCGATGATCTTCCGCTTTGTCTCCGGGTCGGAAACGCCTTTGAGCTTGTCGAGGAAACGGTCCACCGCGTCCACATAGATCAGGTTCGCGTCCATCTCGTCCCGGAACACCTTGATCACCTGCTCGGGCTCACCTTTGCGGAGCAGTCCATGATTGACGTGGACGCAGACGAGCTGCTTGCCGATGGCGCGAATGAGCAGCGCCGCCACCACCGACGAATCCACGCCGCCGGACAGCGCCAGCAGCACTTTTTTGTCCCCCACCTGCCCGCGGATGTCCTCGATCTGTTCCGCGATAAAAGCTTCCGCCAAGGCGGTTGTGGTGATGCGCTCCATGTTTTCGGGCCGTACCAGAATTGCCATATGTTTTCCCTCCGTTTTTTTGACTTCGTAATATGGCACAATTATACCATGATTGCGTTGCTTTGCAACGCCACCGATGCGCTTTTTCCTTATGAGAAGGAGATTCCCTGCGGGAATCTCCCGAAGAAAGACGTTGACGTCTTTCTTCTGAGCGCCTTAACATGGTACAATGTTCTCCGAAACAATCCAAATCTTTGATTTTGCTACTGTTTCGTGAGGTTATTATACAGGATAACCATCGCAATTACAATAGGTTTGTAAATTCGCTTTAACTATCCATTTCCCCGATCTCAAACAGGAACTCCGCCTTGTAAATTCTTCCGTCGTTGCCTAAAAAATCCCCGGAAACCTTGCAGTGCACAGGAATGGACGGCAGGGGAAGAACGTAGGGATCGTCCAACTCGTCCTGGGAGACCACCTTGCGGGAAGTGCGGTTCCAGTTTTCCATTTCCACCGTAAACGGCCCGGCCAAAGGCTGGGAAAAGGAGAATACGGCTTCAGACGACTTATAGCCGATGACGCCGGACGGGCTCTCGTTTTTCGGGCGGCCGGATTCATACAAAATCCTTTCCCCGCCGTTTTCTTCCACGGCCACCTGTTCCAGCGTTGCGGAGATGTCAAGATTCCTGTTGTGAGACTTTTCAGACGCTGTCAAATGAAGATTTAACGCCGGGTACTCCACAATGATGGTGTCCAAATAGTCCCAGTCCACGCCCTCCGGCAGGTAGTAGTATGTCGCTTCTAAGTTCGGCGCCAGAGGTACCACCTTGATGGCTCGGTCAAACAGATCGATCACCATGTCGTAGTGAGGGGCGTCCAAAACGTAGCAAAATCGCTTTCCGGCTTCGGAAAAAGAATAGTTGCCCGTCAGATGGTCCAGTTCCAGCCCGGCAAGATAGTCCAAAAAAGCGGCTTCATCCGTACAGGTATAAATCCTTTGAAATTCATCCCCCCGCAGGGAGATAGAGCGCACATGAATCTCGCTGTGATCTCGATTTTTGAACAGCACTTCTTCGCCGGTGCTGCCGCCGTAGGCCAGAGCAGTATAGCCGCAGGTCATGCAGAGCACGAAAAAGGTCAACCCCACGATGATGGCACCGGACCGGCGTTGACCGGGCTTCACAATGGATTTCAGCCGATACCGCATGGACGATGCGGCGGCGGACAGGCAGGAGGTGAAGCCCCGCCCCTCTCCGGCGGTGGTCAAGATCAGGTCGGCATATTGCCGGCGCTTTTCTCCGTCAGCGCCCAACAGCGCGGTTTCGTCGCAGGAGAGCTCCAAATCTTCCGCGCTTTTCCGCATGGCGATCCACATCAGAGGATTGAACCAGCACATGGCGGCGCAGAACAGCAGGAAGAATTTTGACCAACAGTCCTCCCTGCCGATGTGAATGACCTCATGGCGGAAGATCAACTGCAGTTCTTCCATGGAATAGGGGCGCTCCGGCAGCAGCACCTTTGTGGTCCGGCGGAAAAGGCCGACGGTCAAGGGGGAGGAAATGTTGGGGGAAATCATTAGTTTGAAATCCGGTTTCCTGATCCCGCCGTCCATAATCTCCTGCACCCACAAATCCCAACAGGGCTCATCGACGGTGACGGGATAGGCGCCTTTCAAAACTTTTCTCCGGAACTGCAAGTGGGAGACAATGTTCCACAACAGCACGGTCACAAAGCCGATGAACCAGATCCCAAACAGAACCCAAACCCAATTGCCGGCCACGCGGATCACCCAAAGCGGTTCCGACACTTTCATGGAGCTCAGCGTTGTAAGATACAGATAATTGGGAAGCAGCCAGAGAACGGCACAGGCTCTGGCACTGATCCGCCTCCTCAGCAGCGGAAGCAGGAGCATCAGCACGGCATAGTACAGGCTGATATGCAGAAAGATGCTGAAGCACATGGAAAGGGCAAGCTGCGCCGTGAAGGCCGCCCCGTAAAGGGCAAAACCGAAGATCACCAAAACAAGGAGAAACAAGGGCAGCACCGCTCCAAAGACATAGGGCATGTAGCGCCGCTTCTCGCCCATAAAATTTTCCGTGCCCACTTCTTTGTCGCTCCGGGAGAACACGAGCCAGGCAAATACGGAGCTGTACAGCATCACGAAAAAGCCTTTCAGAACAAGATCTATACTCATAGCTTGCCCTCGTCCATCAACGCCCGGAGCTCGGCGATCTCCTCTTTCGTCAGGCCGCTGCTGCACAACGCCGCCGCAAAGGTGGACAAGCTGCCGCCGCAAAGCTTATCAAAAAAGCGCCTGCTCTGTTCCGCAAGATACTCCTCCTTCGTCACAAGGGGAATGTATCTGGCGCTCCTCCCCACTTTCTCAATTTTGAGGAATCCCCGTTCCGACAGGCGGGTCAGCAAAGTCAGCAGGGTGGTCTGCGCCATGGGATGGGTGTCCTTTAACAGTTCCTCTATTTCCGCCCTTTGTACCGGCGGCGTGCAGGCCCAAACCGCCTGCATCACTTCCAACTCCGCGTCGGGCAGTCTGCGAGTAGTAGATTTCATAAGAGCCATCCTCTACAAATGTAGAATTTAAGCTTATTCTACACTTGTAGAATAAGCTTGTCAAGTATTTTTGAAAAGAGCGCAAAAAAGGCGAGGCCCCCGCCCTGCCTTTTTCCAAAAAAACGCCCGCAGGATCACTCCTACGGGCGGTAAAATTTCCTGTTATTCCCACTCCACCGTGGCCGGAGGTTTGCTGGTGATGTCGTAGACCACGCGGTTGATGCCCTGCACCTCGTTGACGATGCGGACGGAGATCTTGTCCAGCAGATCGTAGGGGATCCGCGCCCAATCGGCGGTCATGAAGTCGGTTGTGGTCACGCCCCGAAGGGCTAAGGTATAGTCGTAGGTTCTGCCGTCCCCCATGACGCCAACGGAACGCATATTGGTCAGCACCGCAAAATACTGGTTGATCTGCTTGTCCCAGTCGGCGGCGGCGATTTCCTCCCGGAAGATGGCGTCCGCTTCTCTGAGGGTATCGGCCTTTTCCTTGGTGATGTCCCCAATGATGCGGATAGCCAGTCCCGGCCCGGGGAAGGGTTGGCGCATGACCAGATATTCCGGCAGGCCCAGCTCTCTGCCCAGCTCCCGGACCTCGTCCTTGAACAGCAGCCGCAGAGGCTCGACGATCTCCTTGAAATCCACCGCATCCGGTAATCCGCCCACATTGTGGTGGCTCTTGATGGTGGCGGCGTCGCCGAAACCGGATTCGATCACGTCTGGGTAGATCGTCCCCTGGGCCAGATATTCCACCGCGCCGATCTTTTTCGCTTCTTCCTCAAACACCCGGATAAATTCCTCGCCGATGATCTTCCGCTTGTGCTCAGGCTCGGACACGCCTTTGAGTTTCTGTAAGAACCGCTCCTCAGCGTCCACCCGCACGAAAGAAAAATCCCATTTGGAGAAGGCGGCTTCCACTTCGTCACCCTCGTTTTTCCGCATGAGGCCGTGATCCACGAACACACAGGTCAACTGCTTCCCGATGGCTTCCGCCAAGAGCGCCGCCGCCACAGAGGAATCCACCCCACCGGACAGCGCCAGCAGCACTTTTCCCGCGCCGATTTTTTCCCGCAGTTCCCGGACGGCGGTTTTGCAGTAGTCCTCCATGGTCCAGTCGCCCACAGCGCCGCAGACCTCATAGAGGAAATTGCGGAGCATTTTCGTGCCGTTTTCGGTGTGATTCACCTCGGGGTGGAACTGCACGCCGTAAAAGCCCCGGCTTTCGTCGGCGATGGCCACGTTGGGGCAGGCGGCGGAGTGGGCCGTGAGAGAAAATCCCTCCGGCACCTTTGCCATGTAATCCCCGTGGCTCATCCAGGAGAAGCCCTCCTCGGGAAGCCCCCGGAACAGCTTGCATTCCGTATCGAAATAGGTTTTGGTCTTGCCGTATTCCCGGGCGGAATCCTCCTGGGCCTCAGTGACCTGTCCGCCCAGATGGTGGGCCATCAGTTGGCAGCCGTAGCAGATGCCGAGAATCGGGATGCCCAGCCGGAAAATTTCCGGGTCCACCTGGGGAGAATCTTCCAGATAAACGGAATTGGGCCCGCCGGTAAAAATGATGCCGATGGGGTCCATGGCCTTGATTTCACGGAGCGGTGTGGTGTAGGGCTTCACCTCGCAATAGACGCTGCATTCCCGAACACGCCGGGCAATGAGCTGATTGTACTGCCCGCCGAAATCCAGAACCAGTACAAACTGATGACCCATTTCTTTCATGTTCCTAACCTTCTTTGTCAAGATTGTATCGCTCTTATTCGACCGTAACAGATTTTGCAAGATTTCTGGGCTTATCGATATCGCAGCCCTTCATGGACGCGCAGTAATAGGCGAACAACTGCAGCGGCAAAATGGACAGCGAGGGCAGCATGAAATCCGTGATCTTTGGAATGCAAAAGCGGAAATCACCCTCCTGCCGGAAAGCCTCCTCCCGATCATGGGTGGTGATGCCCAGCACCACCGCGCCCCGGGCCTTGACCTCTTTCACGTTGCTCATCATCTTGTCAAACAGCCTGTCATAGGTGCAGATGGCGATGACCAGCGTGCCGTCCTCGATGAGAGAGATGGGGCCGTGCTTCAATTCGCCGCCGGTGTAGGCCTCGGAGTGAATATAGGAAATTTCCTTCAGCTTCAGAGAAGCTTCCAGCGAGGCAGCGTAGTCCACATTTCTGCCGATAAAGTACATATCCCCCGCATTGAAGTACCGGGACGCGAAATACTGGATCTTTTCCTTGTCGGCAAGGCAGCTCTCCGCCAAATCGGGCAGGCGCTGCAAATCGTCAAGATATTCCTTGCGTTCCTTATCGGAAAGCACGCCCAGCTCCTGGGCCATATAGAGGACGATGAGATAGATCACCGCCAACTGGGTGCTGTAGGCCTTGGTGGAGGCTACGGCGATTTCCGGGCCCGCCCAAGTGTACAGCACATCGTCGGATTCATTGGCGATCGTGCTGCCCACCACATTGACGATGGAAAGCACCCGCGCGCCGCTTTTTTTCGCCATGCGCAGCGCCGCCAGAGTGTCGGCGGTCTCGCCGGATTGGCTGATGATGATGACCAGCGTGTGTTCGTCCAGAATGGGGTCGCGGTAGCGGAATTCCGACGCCACGTCAACTTCCAGCGGGATCTTCAAAAGTTTCTCAAAGGCGTACTTTGCCACCACACCCACGTGATAGGACGTGCCGCAGGCCACGATGAACACCCGGCTTACGTCTCGGAGCTGCTCGGCCGTGAGGGAAATGTCGTCCAGTACCACTTTGTTTTCCTTGATCCGGGGAGAAATGGTTTTTCGCAGCGCTTCCGGCTGCTCGCAGATCTCCTTCATCATGAAATGTTCAAAGCCGCCCTTTTCTGCAGCGTCCACATCCCATTCTACCCGCTCCAATTGCTTTTCGATGGGCTCTCGTTCCTCGTTGAAGAAAGCGATATTGTCCCGCTCCAGCACGGCAATTTCCTTATCTTGCAGGCGGTAGATATCCCGGGTTTTAGAAAGGATCGCCGGAATGTCGGAGGCAATGAAATTTTCTCCCTGCCCCGCGCCCACGATCAGGGGACTGTCCTTGCGGACAGCGAAGATCTTCTCCGGGCAGTCGGCGCAGATGATGCCCAGGGCATAGCTGCCCTCCACCCGGCGGATCACCTTCTGCACGGCGTCCAGCACATCATTCCGGTAGTAGTACTCCAAAAGCTGGGCCACCACTTCAGTGTCCGTGTCGGAGACGAATTCCACGCCTCTGCGGATCAGGTGATTTTTCAGCTCCAGATAATTTTCGATGATACCGTTGTGCACCACGGCGAACTTTCCGCCGTCGCTGACCTGAGGGTGAGAATTTACATCAGACGGCGCGCCGTGGGTGGCCCACCGGGTGTGGCCGATGCCCACGGTGCCCGGCAAGGCCTTTCCGCCCTGCAAAATGCCGTCCAAAACGCTGAGCCGCCCCTTGGACTTCACCACATGGAGTTCGTTGTCATACACGGCCACGCCTGCCGAGTCATACCCTCGATATTCTAGCTTGGACAGCCCGTTTAACAAAAACGGCGCCGCCTGTTCCTCTCCGATATAGCCTACAATTCCGCACATAGTTTTTCTCCTTTCTACCTCTCTTACATACCAGTATACACATGATGTTCCCACATCATGTTTACTTGAGAAAACTGCCGCCAAAACGGCGGCAGATTCTGATTCGTTCAACGGTACATGATGTCGCTTCTGGAAGGGCCGTTGGACACCATGGTGATGGGCACACCGATGTGGTGCTCGGCAAACTCCACATAGTTTCTGGCGTTTTCCGGCAGATCCTCATACCGCTTGATGCCGCTGATATCGCATTTCCAGCCGGGCAAGACCTCCAAGATGGGCTTGCAGTTTTTCAGTTGGGCGGTGGGCGGGAAATGGTCGATCCGCTTGCCGTTCAGCTCATAGGCCACGCAGACGGGAATCTCATCCAGATAGCCCAAAGCGTCCAGGACAGTAAAGGCGACATCCGTCGCACCCTGCACCATGCAGCCGTACCGGGCGGCCACCAGGTCCAGCCAGCCCATTCTTCTGGGGCGGCCGGTGGTGGCACCGTACTCGCCGCCGTCTCCCCCTCTGCGCCGGAGCTCCTCGGCCTCCTCGCCGAAGATCTCAGATACGAATTCTCCTGCGCCCACGGCACTGGAATAGGCCTTCACCACGGTGACGATCTTCTCGATGGCGTAGGGCGGAATGCCGCCTGCGCCCACGGAAGCGTATCCGGCCAAGGGCGAGGAAGAGGTGACCATGGGGTAAATACCCATGTCCGGGTCCTTGAGAGAGCCCAACTGCCCCTCTAAGAGAATATTTTTGCCCTCCTTCACGGCATTGTAAAGCAGGGTGGTGGTGTCTTGCACATAAGGAGCAAGGGCCTCCCGATACTCCATGAGTTTTTCATATACCTCGTCCCGGGTGGGAGGCGCTTGGTGGTACAGTTCTTTATACAGTGCGGTCTTCAGGTCCAACACGTGATTGATCCGCTCATAGAGGGAATCCCTGTCGTCAAACAGGTCGCTGACCTGAAAGCCGATCTTGGCGTATTTGTCGGAATAGAAAGGCGCGATGCCGGACTTGGTAGAGCCGAAGGATTTCGCCGCCAGCCGGGCTTCCTCCAAGCCGTCCAGCTCCTTGTGGTAGGGCATGACGATCTGGGCGCGGTCGGAGACCGCCAGCTTGGGGGCAGGTACGCCCCGCTCAATGACGGAATTTATCTCCTGTAGGAAATTCTCCACCGACAGCGCCACGCCGTTTCCGATGACGTTCGTGATATTCTGCCGGAACACGCCGGAGGGAAGCTGGTGCAGCGCGAATTTTCCGTAGTCGTTGATAATGGTGTGCCCCGCGTTAGAGCCGCCCTGAAAACGCACAACAATGTCGGAATCTTCCGCCAGCACGTCGGTAATTTTTCCTTTTCCTTCGTCACCCCAGCACGCGCCTACGATTGCTTTTACCATACTTTTTTACCATTGCTTTCACGTGAGTGAAAGCCACCTTTCTTCGGGAATTGTGCATTTCATTCAAAAGTTTCCCATAGGAAACTTTGAGAAGTTCGTCATTAGACGAACTTTTGCGAAGACAAAATTGTCGCCATCGCCTACGGCGACAAAAGCCGCAAAACCGAAAGTTTGAAAACTTGTTTTCAAACTTTTTCTGCCTTTCGGTTTTTCATTAGTTAAACATTGATCTCAGGAGCGTCCTCCGCCACAAAGCTGTATTTTGCCAGCACGGGACGGACGACCTCCTCCAAAAATTCAGCGGTCTGTTTTGGCGCTCTGCCCACATATTTTTCGGGCTTCACAAGTTCCAGCAGTTCCCCTAAGGTCACGCCGAAGACGGGGTCGCCGGCAATGCGGGACAGCAGGTCGTTTTCTCCTCCCTGCTCCTTGACAACTTTGGCAGCTTCCATGGAGTGGACCCTGATGCGCTCGTGGAGCTCCTGCCGGTCTCCCCCGCGCTTCACCGCGTCCATCATGATGTTTTCCGTTGCCATAAAGGGCAGTTCCCGGAGCATGTGCTGCTCGATGACCTTGGGGTACACCACCAGCCCGTCCGCCACGTTGGCGTAGAGATTCAAGATGCCGTCCACGGCCAGGAACGCCTCCGGCACGCTGATGCGCTTGTTGGCGGAATCGTCCAGCGTCCGCTCGAACCACTGGGTGGCTTCGGTCATGGCGGGGTTCAGTGCATCCACCATCACATATCTTGCAAGAGAGGCGATGCGCTCGCTGCGCATGGGATTTCTCTTATAAGCCATGGCGCTGGAGCCGATTTGATTCTTTTCAAAGGGCTCCTCCACTTCCTTCAAATGCTGCAAGAGCCGGATATCGTTGGAGAATTTCGCTGCGCTCTGGGCAATGCCGGAGAGCAGGGACAACATCTGACTGTCCAGCTTCCGGGAATAGGTTTGCCCGGACACGGCAAAGCAGTCCTCATAGCCCATCTTCTTTGCAATTCGCCTGTCCAGCTCTCTGCACTTCTCGTGATCACCGGCAAAGAGCTCCAAAAAGCTTGCCTGGGTACCAGTGGTGCCCTTGCAGCCTAAGAGCTTTGCCTTGCTGAGCTGGTACTCTACGTCTTCCAAATCCATCAGCAGGTCCTGCATCCACAATGTGGCCCGCTTTCCCACAGTGGTGGGCTGGGCAGGCTGGAAATGGGTAAAGGCCAGCGTAGGCAGGTCCTTGTACTGCTCCGCGAACTTTGCCAGCACCCGCAGGACCGTGATGAGCTTATCCCGAATGAGCTTCAAAGCCTCGGTCATCACAATGATATCGGTGTTGTCGCCCACGTAGCAAGAGGTCGCTCCCAAGTGGATGATGCCCGCCGCCTTGGGGCATTGCTGTCCGTAGGCGTACACGTGGCTCATCACATCGTGGCGCACCACTTTTTCTCTCTGCTCCGCCACTTCATAATTGATATTGTCGGCAAATGCCTTTAATTCGTCCACCTGCTCGCTCGTCACAGGCAGGCCCAGTTCCATCTCCGTCTCCGCCAAGGCAATCCACAGCTTGCGCCAGGTGCGGAATTTCATATCGGGAGAAAAGAGATATTTCATATCATCGTCCGCATACCGGGCAGACAGCGGAGATTCGTACACATTTCTCGACATATTTTTTGCCTCTTTAACCGGAAGATAATTCGTTTCTCAAACTGTCTGCTTACCGCAGGCCGATGCGCTTCATCATCTCATCGTAGGCTTCCTCTACCCCGCCCATATCCCGGCGGAAACGATCCTTGTCCAGTTTTTCGTGGGTATTGACGTCCCAGAAACGGCAGGTGTCGGGGGAAATTTCATCCGCCAAAATGATTTCTCCAGCCGTGGTCTTGCCGAATTCGATTTTGAAATCGATGAGGTCCACGCCGACGCTGCGGAAGAATTCCACCATCAGCTCGTTGATCTTGAAGCTCATCGCGGCGATTTTGTCCAGTTCTTCCCGGGTGGCAAGGTCCATGGCAAGAATGTGATAATCGTTGACCATGGGGTCGCCCAGCTCGTCGTTTTTATAGCTGTATTCCAAAACCGGGGTCTTCATGGGCGTGCCTTCGGGCAGACCCAGCCGCTTTGAGAGACTTCCGGCGGCGGTGTTCCGCACGATGACTTCCAGCGGCACGATGCTTACCTTTTTCACGGCAGTCTCCCGGTCATTCAATTCCTCGATATAATGGGTGGGAATGCCCTGCTGCTCCAGCAGGCGGAACATGAAATTGGACATGCGGTTATTCACCACGCCCTTGCCCACAATCGTGCCCTTCTTCTGCCCGTTAAAGGCCGTGGCGTCATCTTTGTAAGAGACGATGTAGATCTCCGGCTCCTCGGTGGCGAAAACCTTCTTTGCTTTTCCTTCATAGAGCATTTCCTTTTTCTGCATGGATAAAACCTCCGTCTGCCAAATTCACTTCGCGATCCTTTTTGGAAAAGGGCAAACACCTGCCCCGCTTCCACAAACAGAAATATTTTACCTGAATTGCCGCTTTCTGTCAAGGTCTGCAAGGGGAGGGACTTGCATATTCCGGGAATTTTCTGCATATTCCACAGAACGGGGCAAAAGAGGAAAACTTTTTCGGGCAGATGGTGAATTTTCAAAAATTCCACTTGCCAAACACGGCTCCTTGTGTTAGTATCTACTTGAGCATTTTGCAAGATTGCAACTTGAAACTTTCATTTTGGAGGGATTTTTATGTCTTATGTCACCGAACAGTTGGAGCTTTTGAAGCGCAAAAACCCCAGTGAACCAGAATTCATTCAGGCTGCCACGGAGGTACTGACCTCTTTAGAACCCGTCATTCAGGCGAATCCCAAGTATGAGGAAAACGGCATTTTGGAGCGTATTGTGGAGCCCGAGCGCCAGCTCATGTTCCGTGTCCCGTGGGTGGACGATCAGGGCAAGGTCCAGGTCAACCGGGGGTTCCGCGTGCAGTTCAACTCTGCCATCGGACCGTACAAGGGCGGTTTGCGGCTGCATCCCTCCGTCAATTTGGGCATTATCAAATTCCTGGGATTTGAACAGATCTTCAAGAACTCCCTGACCGGTCTGCCCATCGGCGGCGGCAAGGGCGGTTCCGACTTTGACCCCAAGGGAAAGTCCGACCGGGAGATCATGGCTTTCTGCCAGAGCTTTATGACCGAGCTGTTCCGCCACATCGGCGCGGACACCGACGTGCCCGCCGGCGATATCGGCACCGGGGCAAGGGAGATCGGCTACATGTTTGGACAGTACAAGCGCCTTAGAAACTCTTTTGAGGGCGTTCTCACCGGCAAGGGGTTGACCTACGGCGGCTCTCTGGCCCGGACCGAAGCCACCGGCTACGGTCTTCTGTACTTCACCGACGCCATGCTCCGGAAGAACGGCATCGATATTAAGGGCAAAACAGTGGTCATTTCCGGCGCGGGCAATGTGGCCATTTACGCTGCGGAAAAAGCCATTGCGCTGGGCGCGAAGCCCGTCACCATGTCCGATTCCACCGGCTGGATCTACGATCCCGATGGAATTGACCTGAAAGCGATTAAAGAAATCAAGGAAGTGAAGCGGGAGCGGCTCACGTCCTACAAGGCGTACCGTCCCAATTCCGAATACCACGAGGGCAAGGGCGTGTGGACCGTCAAGTGCGACATTGCTCTCCCCTGCGCCACCCAGAACGAGCTGGACGCCGAAGACGCCAAGGCATTGATTGCTAACGGCGTGCTGGCCGTGGCGGAGGGCGCGAATATGCCCACCACCATGGAGGCCACCGAGCTGTTCCAGAAGGCAGGCGTGCTCTTTGCCCCCGGCAAGGCGGCCAATGCCGGCGGCGTGGCCACCTCCGCTCTGGAAATGTCCCAGAACAGCCAGCGCCTGTCTTGGACCTTTGAGGAGGTAGACGCCAAACTCAAGGACATCATGGAGAACATCTTCCGCAGTGCCGACGAGGCGGCAGAGAAGTACGGCGTACCCAAGAATTACGTTGCCGGCGCCAACATTGCCGGATTCGTCAAGGTCGCCGACGCCATGCTGGCGCAGGGTGTATGCTAAACGCATAGCCCCGGCGTTTGCTAAAACAAAGCCTCGGCGTGTGCTGACGCACGACCCAAAGCCTTTGCTAAAATAGAACTCTTCTTCATTTCAATACAATAAGAGACCGGACTGCTCTCCCAGGCGGGAAAACAGTCCGGTCTTTCTTACAGCTTTTTGACAGGTCTTACATACTTCCAGAACCGTTCGGGGTCATGGTAAAAATAGAACACCCTGCCCTGTGTCGTGTCAAGCTGGCAGCCGGACGAAGCGTAATCGTAATTCTTCATCGCTTCCTCGATTTTTTCCTCGACATTGCAATTCTGCGTCTGATAGCTGAACGGACCGTGCTCAAACACGATATACTCCCCTTCGGGAACGTCCATGATCTGCATTTGCTCCGGAACTTCTCCGCTGTAATCGGCGGGAAGACGCACCCCGTAGCTTTCCGCCTGGGGAATACCCCAATCGTTGATCCTGCCGGCGGGTTCGTTGATAAATGCCATGATCTGACCGCTTCCGCTGTTTGCGTCGCTGCCGCCCTCATCGTCCAGCTTTCCTTTTATGCTGTCCAGCAGCCCGCAGATCGTAGCGCAGTCCTGTCCCGGGATTTTGCTCTGCCTTTCCCAAAAATCCCAGTAACTGGTGCTTTCGTAGTTTCTGATGTGCAGATACTTGTGAGCGGGTATCGTCACAAAATACACCTTCACATCGTTTTCGGTTTTTGCCATGCTAGTTCCTCCGATACTGACTAAATAGCAATCAAAAGGCTTGATGACAGTGCGCAAGACAACGGGAACGGGATGATTGCGGTACTCGACCGGTGTGATGCCGTAGGCTTCCTTAAAAGACCGGGAAAAGGCTTCATGACTGGAAAAGCCGTAATCCAGCGCGATATCCAGAAGTCCCCTTGAGGTATCGCGAACTTCCTTCAACGCAAAGGCAAGTGTGCGCCGGCGCAGATAGTCTCGGAAATGCATTCCCGAAATCTCCCTAAATTTACGGGAAACGTAAAATTCAGAATACCCCAGCTTGTCCGCAAGGCAGGAAAGCGTCAACGTTTCATCGTTTCGCTTTTTGATGCATTCGTCGATCTCCTCCACCATGATTTGTACCAATCTTTCCCATTCTCCCATCTTTATCACTCCAATTTTTGATTGCCCTATGATCATCATACAGGACAGCTAAAAGATTATCTTGATTTCGATTGCAGAAATTTTTGTTTCGTACTAGAAGTATCCCGCGTGACCGTTCTGTTATCCCGGCGCAGCGCCGAAAAGAAACGGCAGGGGCACTTCCTTGTGAAGTGCCCCTGCCGGAAATCGGGAAAGCGCAGGGCTTTGCCGATCGTTATACCTCCAATTTCATGTCGCCATCCTTGACCCATTGGAGCTTCCGCAGGCCCAGATTGATGAGCCAAGCGAGAATGGCGGGCAGCACAAAGGAAATGAGAATCAGCCCAACCCAATCCATGGCGGTAATGGCGGCCTTTGTCCCGGCGGCGATATCATTCACCCAGCCGGAGTATACGCCGATCTGGCCTACCAGTCCGCAGGTTCCCATACCGCTGGAAATGGGCGCGCCGTTCATTTGCAGCCGGAACACGCAGGTGGCAAGAGGTCCTGTAATAGCGGACGCCAGCGTGGGAGCGATCCAGATCCGGGGGTTTTTCACGATATTGGGGACCTGCAGCATGGACGTGCCGATGCCCTGGGCCGCTAAGCCCCCCCACTTGTTTTCCCGGAAGCTGATAACGGCGAAGCCCACCATCTGGGCACAGCAGCCTGCCACCGCCGCACCGCCGGCAAGGCCGGTCAGTCCCAGCGCCGCACAGATAGCCGCGCTGCTGATGGGCAATGTCAGCGCCATGCCCACCAGAACGGACACGAAAATGCCCATAAAGAAAGGCTGCAATTCCGTTGCCCACATGATGAGACTTCCCACACCGGAAGCAGCGCTGCCGATGGCGGGGGCGCAGAGATACGAAAGGACCGCGCCGGACAAAATCGTCACAAGGGGCGTCACCAGAATGTCCACTTTCGTCTTTTTGCTCACCAGTTTTCCCAATTCCGCCGCCACAATGGCAATCAGCAGCACCGCTAAGGGGCCGCCCTCGCCGCCCAGCTTGTTGGCGGCGCTGCCCACTGCCGCCAGCGAAAACAGCACCAGCGCCGGGGCTTTCAAGGCATAGCCGATGGCGATGGCCATGGCCGGACCAGCCATGGCTTTGGCAAAGTCGCCGATCTCCGTCAGCACCGGAAAATTACACTGCGTTCCGATGGTGGACAAAATCGTGCCGATCAGCAGGGAAGCGAAAAGTCCCTGGGCCATAGCGCTCATGGCGTCCACAAAATACAGACTGCCATAGGATTTGATTGTTTGCCAGATTTTCTTTTTCTCTTTCTCCATATTCTCTTCCCCCTCCCTATTATTTATGATACTTTGTACCGCTTATGATTTGAAAACTTCGGTAGATTTGCTCGCAGAGCATAACGCGGGCCAACTGATGAGGAAAGGTCATGGGAGACATGGAAAGCCCCTCCCCCGCTTTTTTTACCGTCTCCGCCAGCCCGTGGGAGCTGCCGATGACAAAAGTCACCGTTCCCGGCGACTGCATGGCATTTTCCAGCTTTTTGGCAAGTCCGGGGGAATCCACTTCCTTCCCTTCGATGCACAGAGGGTAGATTTTCCCCGCCGCCCGCTCCAGAATGGTCTTGCCCTCCTGCTCTAAGGCGGCAGCAATTTGAGCGGGAGAGGGATCACTGGGCAGCCTGACTTCCGGCAACTCGATCAATTGGAATTTACAAAGCGAAAAAAGCCGCTTTTCGTATTCTGCCACAGCGTCCCGCCAGTGTTTTTCTTTCAGTTTTCCGATGCAGATCACACGTATTTCCAGCATTTTTTCATTGCTTTCGCGTCAGTGAAAGCCTCCTCGGTCAAAAAATAAATGTGTAGCCCTGAGAATTCTCGGGCTTCGCCGTGTCCAGCAGGAAATCCACCTCCGGCGTCAGTCCCGCCTGCGCCAGTGCAGACAGCGCAGTGTCCCGTGCCAGCGACGGCGTGTTGTTTTCCCGGCTCAGATGGGCCAGCAGAAAGCGCTTTGTCCCGCTTTTGGCCAGCTCCGGCAGGAATCCGGCGCAGACCTGATTGGACAGATGACCCCGGTCGGACAAAATGCGCTGCTTCAAGGGGTAGGGATAGCCGCCGGTCCGAAGCATTTCCGGGTCGTGATTGGATTCGAGCACCACGAAATCCGCCCCCAGCAGGTGCTCTTTCACCGTGTCGGAAAGATAGCCCAAATCGGTGGAAAAGCCGAGAACGCGCCCGTCCTCGGTGCGGATGCGGTAGCCCAAGGGCTCGGCACAGTCGTGAGAGGTGGAAAAGGGCGTAACGTTCATTCCCGCAAGTTCGGTTTTCTCCGAAATCACATGGGCTTCGATGTCCTCCAACTGAGATCCGATCGCCTCCAGCGTGCCCTGAGAAGCGAACACGGGAAGCTGGTATTTTCGGGCAAACACCCTGAGCCCCGAAATGTGGTCGGTGTGCTCGTGGGTGATCAAAATTCCCTGAATCGCCAGGGGATCGATGCCGCAAAGCTTCAGCATGTGGTCCAACTGCCGGGCGCTGCGCCCTGCGTCGATCAAAAGTCCCGTACTGCGGGAACCTATGTAATAGCTGTTTCCCGTGCTGCCGCTGAACAGCGGACAAAGCCTTGCCATGAACCCATTCTCCTCTCAAAAAAATCCCCTTATCAAATAAGGGGATTTTCTCATTCAATAAACAAAATATCGAAAATTTTATCCGATTTTATCATACACCTGATCGGGTTTCTGGCTGCGGTAAATATCCGCTCCAAGACCCACCAGTTTTTCTACGATGTTCTCATAGCCGCGCTCGATATACTGGATGTCCTCCACCTGAGTGATCCCCTCTGCCGCCAGCCCGGCAATGACCATTGCCGCGCCTGCACGGAGATCCAGCGCCCGAATGGGAGCTCCCTTCAAATGCTCTACGCCCTCCACGATGGCCACCTTGCCGTCCACCGTGATCTGCGCGCCCATACGAAGCAGCTCGTCCACATACTTGAAGCGATTGCCCTCGTAAATACCCTCGCTGACCATGCTTGTTCCGTGGGCAATGGCCAGCAGCGCGGTGATCTGGGGCTGCATATCCGTGGGGAAACCCGGATGGGGCATGGTTTTGATATTGCATTTTTTCAGAGGACGGTCACAGACGACCCGAACAGAATCGTCTCCCTCCTCGACTTTCACGCCCATTTCCACCAGCTTCGCCGAAATGGATTCCAAATGCTTGGGAGTCACGTTCTTCACCGTCACATCTCCGCCCGTGGCGGCGGCCGCCACCATGTAGGTGCCCGCCTCGATCTGATCGGGAATGATGGAATAGGTGGCGCCCCGCAGTTTCTGGACGCCGTGGATCTTAATGGTATCTGTTCCGGCGCCGCGAACATCGGCGCCCATGGTATTCAGGAAGTTGGCCAGGTCCACGATGTGCGGCTCTCTGGCGGCGTTTTCGATGACGGTCAGCCCTCTGGCCTTGACAGCGGCCAGAATGATATTCATGGTCGCCCCCACTGTGACGATATCCAGATAGATGTTGGCGCCGTGGAGGTCATCCTCCGCTTTTACAGCGATCATACCGTTATGGAGGCTGGACTTGCAGCCCAGTGCCGCAAAACCCTTCAGGTGCTGATCGATGGGGCGCACGCCCAGGCTGCAACCGCCGGGCATGGGGACTACCGCGCTGCGGCAGCGGCCCAAGAGCGCACCGAGGAAATAGTAGGAACCCCGCATCCGCCGGGCACAATCCGCCGAAACGGTATCCGTGTCGATGGGTCGGGGATCGATCTCCAGCGTGTGGCGGTCCAAATACCGGACCTCCGCACCCATTTCCTCCAAAATACGAGTAGTGGATCTGACGTCGGAGATGTCAGGGATATTTTCGATCAGGCAGGGAGAATCTGCCAGGATCGCCGCGGGCAGAATAGCCACCGCGGCATTTTTCGCGCCGCTGATCTCCACTTCTCCGGTCAGTCGGCAGCCGCCGTTTATCACATATTTATCCAAAAATTTTCACTTCCTAACGATTCCGCTGCGGAACCAGTCTGAAGGTCTGATTTGTTGACTTTCATATGTAGTATGGGACTATAGGTTATCATAATACATCCAAACCAAAAAGTCAACAGTTACAGCGATATGCACGGGAAAATGATACGTTTTTTATGAAATTTGCCCGAAACTTTCCGCAGTTTCTTCCAAATGTGATCATAATTTCCCTGCTGTTTTCAAATTTCAGCCTGTCTTTTTCCCGATGGTGATGGGCTTTTCCTCTCCCCGGCGGAGACGTGCGATATTAGAACGGTGGCGGTAGAGGACGAAAACGCCCACGCACAGTGTCACCGCCGTGACGAAAATCAGGTAGCCGAGAGAATGAAGGCCCTTTTGATAATCCAAAAAGAACGTGATGAGAAAGGTATACACGGGATAGAGGGCGGCGCAGGTGATAGACGCCAGAGAGATGATCCTCTTCCAGATAAACAGGATCAAAAAGGTGGAGATAATGAGCAGGAACACCCGCCAGTCCGTCAGGGCAATCATGGCGGCGGCGGTGACGATGCACTTTCCGCCCCGGAAGCCGTAATACAGGGGAAAGGCGTGACCCATCACACAGAACACCCCTGCCGTGTACTGGGCGATTTTCACCACTTCAGAGCCACTCTCCACTCCGAGCAGGCGCATCACGAGAGATGCCAAAAGAATGGCAATCACGCATTTCAGAAAATCTCCCACAAAAGTCAGGAAGGCAGGGAGCTTTCCCACCGAGCGCAGGACGTTTGTCATGCCCGCATTGCCGCTGCCCTGCTCCCGGATATCCCCTTTTTTATAGAGCTTTGTCAAAATGATGGAGGAATTGATACTGCCCAAAAGATACCCCACGGCTGCGCAAAGAATCAGCAGTAGACCGTAGAAGATGAAAAACCAGCTAAATGGGGTGATGGAAAGAGTCATTTTTGTTGCTCCTTTCAACTAATCTTTATCAGAGCGTTCCCGGATAATAAGCCGCACCGGCGTGCCCTCCAGCCCGAAGGTGTCCCGGATACGATTGATCAGATACCGCTGGTAGGAATAGTGAAACAATTCCGCGTCGTTGCAAAAACACACAAAGGTGGGCGGACGGGTGGAGGCCTGTGTCATATAGTATATTTTCAGCCGCTTTCCTTTATCCGTGGGCGGCTGCACCCGGGCGGTGGCCTGGGCCAGAATGTCGTTGATCACGCCGGTGGTCACCCGCATGGCGTTGCTGGCCGCCGCCAGTTTAATGAGCTCGAACATCTTGTCAAGCCGCTGTCCCGTCTTGGCCGAAATGAACAGAATGGGAGCGTAGGACATAAAGGAAAAATCATTTTCCAGTTTTTCCGTCATTTCCTGCATGGTCTTGTCGTCCTTTTCCACCGCGTCCCACTTGTTGACGCAGATTACGCAGCCCTTCCCCGCTTCATGGGCGATGCCCGCAACCTTGGAATCCTGCTCGGTGAATCCCACTTGGGCGTCGATCAAAATCACACACACGTCCGCACGATCCACCGCCATTTCCGCCCGGAGGTTACTGTAGTGCTCGATGGCGTCTTCCACCTTGCTTTTCCGGCGCAGTCCGGCGGTGTCGATAAAGGTGAAAATGCCGTGCTGATTCTCGATAGTGGTGTCCACCGCATCCCGGGTCGTGCCCGCAATGTCGGAGACGATGCAGCGGTTCTCCCCCGCCACCTTGTTGACAAGTGAGGATTTGCCCACATTGGGCTTGCCGATGACGGCCACCTTGATGATATCCCCCTCGTCCTCCTCCGAACTGTCTTCCGGCAGCAATTCACAGACTCTGTCCAACAGGTCTCCGGTGCCGTGGCCGTGGACGGAGGAGACCATCACCGGGTCGCCCAGTCCCAGATTGTAGAATTCGTAAAACTCTGGCGGCGGCTCGCCCAAGCTGTCGCATTTGTTGACGCAGAGCACCACGGGAACGCCGCTTTTCAGGAGCATATCCGCCACGTCGGAATCGTTGGCGGTAATGCCGGCGCGGATATCCGTCACCAGAATGATCGCCTGAGCGGAATCGATGGCGATCTGGGCCTGCTCCCGCATTTGGCTCAAAATCACATCTTTGGAAGCGGGCTCAATGCCCCCGGTATCCACCAGCGAAAAGTGCTTGCCGCACCATTCCGCGTCCCCGAAGATCCTATCTCTTGTCACGCCGGGGGTGTCGTCCACGATGGACAGCCGCTTTCCCACGATTTTATTGAACAAAGTGGACTTTCCCACATTGGGCCTGCCCACAATGGCTACGATCGGTTTTGACATGGCTATCATCTTACTTTCGCGTTAGCGAAAGCCCTCCTTTCTTCGGGAGTTACACATTTCATTCATGATTAAGTTTCCCGCAGGGAAACTTTCAGGAGTTTGACGTTAGTCAAACTCTTTCCCAACTGCTCTGTTCATAGGGATTGTGACCAATAGCCGTCGGCGCTTCCGCGCCCAGCAGAGCACAGAGCATGGCTTCCCCGGTACAGCTAAATTTTCTCACAGGAACACCCAGCGTTTTCCCCAGCTCAGTGAGGGTCATATCGTCTAAAAAAACGTCCTCATTCGCCCGGAGCATATTGGAGGCGATCAAAACTTCGTCCCCCAGCGCCCGGCTTTTCAACTGTTTCACAATGTCCTGCCCGGTAAGGAGCCCGGTGACGTTCACCGAACCGCCGAAGAAATCATTCTTGACAGGCACTAAATTCACAGTTAGATTATGGCATTTTCCGCGCAATTCGTCAAGCATGGAATCGAGAAACGCAGCGCCGCACTCCCCGGTGGGGACGGTGACCGTCCTGGGTCCCTCAGGCAGTTCCATATCCTCCAGCGCCCACAGAAATTCGTCCTCCAGATTCCGGAGCATTCCCACGCCGTTTTCAATTTGAGGGAAATCCTCGTAAAACTCCACAGGCGGTAATTTTTTCCCCGCTAACAGATACAATTCGTCCGAACCGTAGACCGTCCTGCTGCCCCGCTCCCGCAAAAATTTTTCCCCGTATCGCTCTAAGATATCCAGCACTTCTCCGGCGCTTTCCCTGGTGTAGGGTTTCAGCGGATACAGACCCTCCCGATAACGGGTCAAGCCTACAGGAACGCAGGCCACGCTCAGAAGATTTTCTCCCAAACCGTAGAGCTTTTCCAGTGTGAATTCCAGCTCCGCCCCGTCGTTGATGCCGGGACAGAGAACGATTTGGCAGTTGAGCTTACACCCACCCTCCGCCATCCGGTATAGATGGCGCAAGGCTTCTCCGGCAAAGCGATTGTGCATCATGGTGCACCTGAGTTCCGGGTTCATGGTGTGGACAGACACGTTGATAGGACTGATATGCATCTTCAAAATGCGCTCCACTTCCCGGTCGTCAATGTTTGTCAGGGTGATGTAGTTGCCGAACAGGAAGGAAAGCCGATCGTCGTCATCCTTGAAATACAGCGTCTCCCGCATGCCCCGGGGAAGCTGGTCGATGAAGCAGAAAATGCACTGATTTCGGCAGGAGTGTTCCCGGTCCATCAGGTAGGTTTCAAATTCCAGCCCGATCTCGCGGTACTGGGGCTTTGTCAAGTCTACCGTGTAAGACTCCCCGTCCCGGGACAGGACCAGCTTTAAGACACGCTCCGTTTCCAAAAACCGGTAATCCAGCACGTCGGTGATTTCCTGTCCGTTGATAGACAGCAACATGTCGCCGGGCAAAATCCCCAGCGCTTCCGCCTGACTGCCCGACTGAATTCCCTCGATTTTTACTGCCATTTTTTCTCACTCCCTGTGCTGCAGCAGCGTACATACAAGAAAAGGGAACGCATTTCTCCGCGTTCCCTTTTGATGTCAGAATCAATCCGATGTCAGAATAAAATTACGCTTCCTTCTTGATGACCTGTCTGCCGTTGTAATAGCCGCAGCTTCCGCAGACGCGGTGAGGCGCCTTGTACTCGCCGCACTGGGGGCACTTCATCAGAGCGGGAGCCTGAAGCTTCCACACGTTAGAACGTCTCTTATTCTGTCTGGCGCTTGACACTTTCCTCTTGGGTACTGCCATGATAGCACCTCCTTAACTTTTCCGTTTTTTTGATACCGTCTTAGAACGGTGTTGTCCTAAAAATCTCACAGCAGGCTTTTCAGAATTTCCAGCCGGGGGTCGATTTCCTCAGCCTCACAGCCGCAGCTACCTTCGTTCAGGTTCTTCCCGCATTTGGGACACAACCCCTTACAGTCCGGCGAGCACAGGTATTTGCTGGGTAAATCCAGCAGAATATCCTCCCGCAGCAGCTCCTCCAAGTCCAGCCGTTCGTCAGCGACCACTACATAGGTGTCATCGTCCTGCTCTTCATGGAGCTCCCGGACGAGCACATGGGAAAAATCTTTGACCCAGTCTTTCCGGGTGCTTTCCCCGCAGCGGTCACAAGGCATCACAGTGGCATAGTCCAAATGGGCTTCCAGCAGCACGGAATCCGCAAACCCCCTGAGTTGAACCGCTGCCTTAACGGGCGCACAAAACGGCTTGACACCGCCCAATTCCAACCCGGACAGGTCCATCTCAAGCGTTAGGGTATCCGATTGCCCCTGAAAAAACCTTTTCAAATCGACTATCATAGCCACCTCATGCCGTGCTGATATATTATACAGAGTAGAAATACAGTTGTCAACCCTTTTTCTAGCCGTGAAGTGAGTTTTCTCAGCCGGCCGCCAAGCGGCCCAAAGGGCTGCTCCGGGCATTTCAACGCTCCAAATCTTTTCGATGCAGAACAGAAAAAGGCGACCCTGAAGCCGCCTTTTCCGAACAAGCAAACTTACTTCGCAATATACTGGGCTGCCACAGCGGGGATCTCCTCGTCGGCCGCGGAAACGGACAGCCAGAAATCGGTGCCCGCCGCCTTGCTCAGCTTTTCCAGCTCGGGAACGATAAACTCCAGCGCTTCCGCACCGGTGCCGGTAATTTTCAGAGTGGAATCCACCAGAATGTCGGTCACGTCGTAGTTGCCGGCGCAAATGCCGCTCAAAAAGCCGCACAGCGCCTCTTTGCTCTTGATATCATAGGCATCGGAATCGATCAGGCGCACGGCATAGGGAATGTCATAGGTCAGTTTCTGACCCTTTTCCACCAGCACCACATTGCCCTGAGACTTCTCCAGCGCCTCATTGGCATGCGCGATCAGTCTCTTCGTCTTGCCGGAGCCTTTCTTTCCTGTCAAAAGAGTAATCATATTCAACACTCCTTACTTTTTAATTCCGTCTCAACGGACGGGAAACCGCCCAAAGGAGCGGGGATTTCCATGTTTTTCTGTAAAGCATATACGCTTTACTTCGTCAATCTGGCCTCCAGCTTTGCCTTGGCCTCCTCATAGCCGGGCTTGCCCAGCAGGGCGAACATGTTCTTCTTATAACTTTCCACGCCCGGCTGATCGAAGGGGTTGACCCCCAGCAGATAGCCGGAAATGGCGCAGGCCTTTTCAAAGAAGTAAATGATCTGCCCCAGAGTGTCCTCGGTGAAATCGGGAGCATGGAGCACCACATTGGGAACGCCGCCGTCGTTGTGGGCCAGCACTGTGCCCTGGAAGGCCTTTTCGTTGACAAAGGCCATGGTGCGGCCCTCCAGATAATTCAGGCCGTCCACGTCTGTGGGATCCTTACCAAGCGTGATCTGGTGCTTCGGCTCGTCAATCAAAACCACCGTCTCAAACAGATTGCGCCTGCCGTCCTGGAGATACTGTCCCATGGAGTGCAGGTCGGTGGAGAACACCACGGAAGCCGGGAACAGTCCCTTGTGGTCCTTGCCCTCGCTTTCGCCGAAGAGCTGCTTCCACCACTCGTTCATCATGGTGTAGCGGGGCTCATAGCTGACCAACACCTCGGTGGACAGTCCCTTGCGGTACAGAATATTGCGGATCGCCGCATAGCGGTAGCAGTCGTTTTTCGCGAGGTCGGGCTCGCTGTAAAGCTGGGCCGCCTTGGCAGCGCCGGCCATTAGAGCGTCGATGTCCGCGCCGGAAACGGCGATGGGCAAAAGGCCCACGGCGGTCAGCACGGAGAAACGTCCGCCCACGTCATCCGGCACCACGAAAGTCTCATAACCTTCCTTGTCGGCCAGTTGCTTCAAGGTGCCCTTCTGCCGGTCGGTAGTGCAGTAGATACGCTCCTTCGCGCCCTCTTTGCCGTACTTCTTCTCCAACAGCTCCCGGAACACCCGGAACGCGATGGCGGGCTCCGTGGTGGTGCCGGATTTGGAGATCATATTGATGGAAACGTCCTTCCCCTCGCAGATGGAAACCAGCTCAGCCAAAGCGGTGGAGCTGATGCTGTTGCCGGTATAGTAGATGTTGGGGGTGTCCTTCGAGAGATCGTTGTAGTAGTCGGACTTCAAGAATTCGATGGCAGCCCGGGCGCCCAGATAAGAGCCGCCGATACCGATGACGACAAACACATCGGAATTTTCCTGAATGCGCTTTGCCGCCGCCTTGATCCGTGCGAATTCCTCTTTGTCGTACTCGGTGGGCAGATTTACCCAGCCGGTAAATTCCCCACCCGGGCCTTTCCCGGAATGGAGCAGCTCGTGGGCTGTCCCCACCTGGGGCGCGATATGTTCCACTTCATGGCTGGAAACAAAGCCCTTCAAATAACCGTCGTTCAATTTCAATGGCATGTTAAAAAACACTCCTTTTTTGTCCGGCTCGTTCTCTTGGTTTTATTCTACTATAAGTCCGGCAAATTTGCAAGACGGCATTTCCAGATTTTTCTGGACGGTTTCTCCCGCCTGCCGGGAATTGTGAAATATGTAGAGCGGGACCACTTATTTCTTGACAAGGATAAGACCGTACCGTACAATGTTCCCATGGGGAAATTGAGAGGGTTCAGACCGTGAATTTCATTCAAAGGGGAGAAATGGAAAATGGCAAGAAATATCGGGCTGACCCGCAGGGAAGAAGAATTGATGGACTTTTTGTGGGAGTATGAACAGCCCATCACCAGCAACAACATTTTGGAATCCTATGATACCTCCTATTGGAGCGAGAGTTATCTGTACGTGATGCTCCGCTCGCTGGAGAAGAAAGGGCTCTTGAAACAGGTCGAGCCTTTGAAGTACGGCGCCCAGTATTCCAGGCAATTTGCCTGCGCCATGACGAAGGAAGAATACTACGTGACATTGGCGGCGGGAAAGTCCCATCTGGATAAGAACACCTTTGCCGAGTTGGCCGTCGCTATGGCCCTCCGGGAAAACAAGGCTCATGCTCCGGAATTGATCGAAAAGCTGGAGCGGCTATTGGCAGACGCTGCCCAGGGAAAAAAGCCCGGTCCCAAGAAGCAGAAGTGATCAGACAACATAAAAACGGACGAGGCATGTTGCTTCGTCCGTTTTCTTTTTGTTCGGAGATCAGCCGTTATACTCCGCGCCAAGCTGTACCGCCTTGCGGTTGAAGTCCAGCATTTCCGCTTTTCGGGCGGGGACGCATTTCTGAATGGCCTGATCCAGCACTTCCTCGGTGCAGAAGCCGTAGTCGCCTTCAGCGCAGCACACTGTGCGGAACAGCTTGCCGATCAAGATCATATTGGCAAGGCCCTTGAGACCCTGCTCCTCCGCCATGGCGGAAGCCGGGATATAGTGGACGTTCACATCCGTGCGCTCCACCTTTTTGTCGATGAGGGCGCTGTCCACCAGCACCGTGCCGCCGGGCTCTACCGCGTCGATGAATTTATCCAGCGAGGGCAGGTTCATGGCCACCAGCACGTTGGGGTTCGTCACCAGCGGGGAGCCGATGGGCTCGTCGGAGATACAAACGCTGCAATTTGCCGTGCCGCCCCGCATTTCCGGGCCATAGGAGGGCAGCCAGGAGATTTCCCGGTTCTGGATGAGCCCGGCATAGGCGGCCACCTTTCCGGCAAACAGCACGCCCTGTCCGCCGAAGCCCGCGAAAATCATGTTGAGATTTTTCATGCTTATAATCATTGCTTTCGCTTTAGCGAAAGCCTCCTTTCTTCGGGAATTGGGGCCGGTTTTGCGGAGCAAAATTGCCGTCATCAGTCTCCAAAAGTTTCCCCACGGGAAACTTCACGAAGTTCGTCTTCGGACGAACTTTTGTGATGTGCAAAGGCCACAAAACCGAGAGTTAAAATTTATTTTAACTCTTGCCCCCTTTCTGAACGACTTTCACGCCTTCTGCCACATCCTTATACACGCCCAAAGGATAGTAGGGGATCATGTTCTCGTTCATCCATTTGACCGCTTCCACCGGGGACAGTCCCCAGTTGGTGGGACAGGTGGAGAGGACTTCCACGATGGAGTAGCCCTTTCCGTCAATCTGATTCTGGAATGCTTTCTTAATGGCCTGCCGGGCGATGTTCACGTTTTTCACGTCGCTGACCGTCACCCGCTGGGCAAAGGCTACGCCGTCCAGAGTGGACAGCAGCTCGCAGACCCGCACGGGGTAGCCGGCAGTGTTGGTGTCTCTGCCGTAAGGCGTGGTCTGGGTAATCTGTCCCGGCAGAGAGGTGGGAGCCATCTGCCCGCCGGTCATGCCGTAAATGGCGTTATTGATAAAGATGACGGTGATATTTTCCCCTCTGGTGGCAGCGTGGACCGTCTCCGCCGTGCCGATAGCTGCCAGGTCGCCGTCCCCCTGATAGGTGAACACCACATTTTCCGGTCTTGCCCGCTTGATGCCGGTGGCAACCGCCTGCGCTCTGCCGTGGGGGGCCTCCACCATATCGCAGGCGAAATAGTCATAGCTCATGACGGAGCAGCCCACCGAGGCCACACCTACGGTCTTCCCCTCTACGCCCAACTCATCCAAGGCCTGTGCCACCAGCCGGTGAACGATGCCGTGGGTACAGCCGGGGCAGTAGTGCAAAGGCGCGTCTGTCAGGGCATGAGGTTTCTGAAATACGATAGCCATAGGATAACTTCCCTTCTCTCTGTTTTCAAGCAGTTTTACAGCAGCTTTTCGATCTCCGCCCGGACCGCGGCCGGGGTGGGGATCATGCCGCCGGTGCGCCCGTAGAAGCTGACGGGGATTTTGCAATCCACGCTGAGCTTCACGTCGTCCACCATCTGTCCCATGCTCATTTCCACCACCAGCATCTGCTTGGTGTGGGCAGCGGCTTTCTTTAACGTATCCACCGGGAAGGGCCACAGGGTGATGGGACGGATCAAGCCCACTTTCTTTCCCTGCTCCCTCAGGCTGTTGACAGCGCTTCTCGCCACACGGGCAGACGCGCCGTAGGCCACCACGATGAGGTCGGCGTCGTCGGTCAGATATTCCTCTGCCCGCTGCTCGTTCTTTCGGATGATCTCATACCGCTCATACCGCTCCAGTACCAGCGTTTCCAGCTTTTCCGGGGTCAGGTACAGGGAGTTGATGACATTGTGCTCCCTCTTGTTTTCGTGCCCGCAGGCCGCCCAGGGTTTTTCCACGGGGGCTTTCGCCCCTTCCTCCGGCAAAACCACCGGCTCCATCATCTGGCCCAGCATGCCGTCTGCCAAAATCATGGAGGGCATCCGGTACTTGTCTGCCAGGTCAAAGGCGTCGGAGACCAAATCCACCATTTCCTGAACGGTGGAGGGGGCGAACACCAAAATCTGATAATCGCCGTGGCCGCCGGCTTTTGTGGCCTGCCAGTAATCCGCCTGAGAGGGCTGGATGCCGCCCAAACCCGGGCCGCCCCGCTGAACATTGATGATCAACGCCGGCAGGTCAGACCCCGCCATATAGGAAATGCCCTCGCTTTTCAGGCTCACGCCGGGAGAGGAGGAGGAGGTCATGGCACGAATACCGGCGGCGGAAGCGCCCAGCACCATGTTGATAGCGGCAATCTCCGATTCCGCCTGCAAATATGTACCGCCTACCTTGGGCATACGCTTTGCCATGTACGCGGCAAGCTCCGTCTGGGGGGTGATGGGATAGCCGAAGAAATGGTGGCATCCCGCCCGGATAGCAGCCTCCGCCAGGGCCTCGTTGCCTTTCATTAGGACTTTCTCAGACATAGTTTCCACTTCCTTACTGAAAAGATTTTTTCATTTCTCAACTGTGATAGCCGTGTCCGGGCACATGGTGGCGCAGGCCGCACAGCCCACGCACTTGTCGGGCTCCATCAGCCTTGCCGGGTGGTAACCCTTGGCGTTCAGCACATCCTTGCAAAGCGCAATGATTTTCAAGGGACAGGCATTCACGCACATGGAGCAGCCCTTGCAGACCGTTTCATCTACCGTAATCTTTGCCATATTTTTTGCCTCCTATCTTTATAGTTAGTAATCTCCTCTTCACTGACTTCCAGTGATCAGCTTTCTGATAACAGCAAGTTTTTGTCTCACTTCCGCCGGCTTCTAATCAGTAAAATCAATGTTCCTCTTCCCAGAAAAATTTCACCAGCCGTTTGATCGTGAAAAATCCCTCCGGCAAAGGTTCACCTTTTTCAATGGAAAAATCCGGGGCGGTGGAGCAAAGCAGAGGCAGCCCCGTGAGCTCTGCGGTCTTTTCAGCAAAGGGCAGGGCCTCCAAAAGCGTCTCTAACGTGGTCTCCACGCCCAAATGAGAATTGTTCACAATGCCGCAGGCCTTTAACCGGGAAGCGCTTTCAATTTCTTTCAGTAGTCCCGCTGCTTCCTCAGGGGTTTGGGACAGCACCCGGCAGCGGTTAATCACGTACAGCATGTCGTACCCCGCCGCTTCCAACCGCTCATGAAGTCCGCCCAAAGCAGTGACGCCCGCGTCGTCTCCCCCGGCGTCAATGAGTACCGTTCCGCGATCTTCTTCAAAAATGGAAGCGATGTCCGGCGGCAGGGTGGGCGTGTCCAGTGTGGTGCCGGCAAACACCGGGGCGATCAGCCGAATGCCCCTTTTTTCCAACAGTTCCCTATACTCGGAGGAACGAAAATAGGGATTGACGATGTCCATATCCACCACGGTGACTTTTTTGCCGGTCTCCGCCGCCCGCAGGGCAAGATTCAAGGTCAGATTGGTTTTGCCGCAGCCGTAATGTCCGCAGATCACGGTGATTTTGTTGTCTTTTACTTCCATATTCAGGTCCTTTTGCGGATATCTTCAAAAAATACAACTTAATTATTTTAACACAAAGCGCGATCTATTTCAATAAAAAACCTCGCTTTCCTCTGGCAAAATCAAGCAAGGGCCGAATGATGTCCCGATTTTTTACAATTCCTTCCCTTTCTGTTCACAATTTCCTGATGAAAACTTAAAAATCTGCTGATGCTTCCTTCACAATTCCGGGGTATACTAATGTCATAGAAAGGGATATCGCCTTGAAAATATTGGAAATTTCTCAGCATTTCTCTTTCATCACTCCCCTCACATACTGTCCCTCTATTGAATGGCGTCCATAGGCGCGCGGCCAACATCCAATAGCCGGGCAGACCAAAAATTCTCGCCCCTGCATCCTTTGTGCAGGGGCGTAATTAGTTGCCAAAATATTTTTCAGACCGGGTGGCAAAGTAAGTAGCGGGACAGAAAACGGCAAAAAGGCTGTTTTCAATCTGCGCCCTGAAAAGAGATGAAACCATATCAAACAGAATAAAAATTCTTTTTGCAATGGCATTCGGACATTTTCTCTGAGCGTTGGCTGCACCCTTTGTATTGTGGCCGCCCTGAGCTTTCTAAAGCCGCCGGAGACCGATCCGAACGTCATGGAAGCTTCTCTCTTAGGCGGGAAGCAAGTCCCTCAGCTACAAACGTTTGAAACCGCAGGAGCGGCGGAAACGTCCATTTCTTCTGAAAACGCCGTGATCCCTCTGGGCAGTGCCTTCGGCATCAAACTGTTTACGGACGGTGTTATTGTTGCCTCTCTTTCCGATATTTATACGGAAAACGGCATTTGCTGTCCTGCCGCTGACGCCGGGATCAAGCCCGGCGACTATCTGCTCACGGCCAATGGAACCGCCATCACCGGCAACGGCGTACTGGCCAACCTCATTGGCAGGAGCGAAGGAGAGCCCATTGGACTGCAGATCCGCCGAGGTGAGAAGGTTTTTGAAACTACAGTGACGCCCGTTCTGGGGGACGGTTCTTTCAAAACGGGCATGTGGGTACGGGACAGCGCCGCAGGCATCGGCACGCTGACCTTCTACGACCCGCAATCCGGCAGCTTTGCCGGATTGGGCCACGGCATCTGCGATATGGACACCAGCGGATTGATGTCCCTGAAACGGGGCGAGCCTGCACCCATTCAGCTCTGCGGCATTTTGAAGGGCGAGAGGGATCATCCCGGTCAGCTCAAGGGGTACTTTTCCTCGGAGGAAGCGCTGGGGCAGCTCCTTGTGAACAACGAGACCGGCGTGTACGGTACGCTCCGTGAGATCCCCACAGGACGGGAAGTGGAGGTTTTATCCAGAGAGGACGTGGTCTGCGGTCCGGTGCAGATCCTGGTCTCTCTGGATGAAAGAGGTCCCCGGTACTACGACGCAGAGATCGAGCGCATCAGCGCGAAAAATCAGCTCACCAAGAATCTGGTGGTCAAGGTGACTGACCCCAGGCTCCTGGAGCTGACCGGCGGCATCATTCAGGGAATGAGTGGCTCACCCATTTTCCAGAATGGCAAACTGGCCGGGGCCGTGACCCATGTGTTCACCGATGACCCCACTGCGGGGTACGGCATTTTCGCGGAAACCATGCTGGAGCAGACCCGCATGGCTGCGGGGGAATCGGAAGAAGAGAAGCTGGCTTCCTGATCCAACGGAACGACACAGAGCAGGGCGGAACTTTTCCGCCCTGCTCGATATTCCTATATTTATCACTTAAACATTCCATGATGTATGACTTATATTTTTGTTATAAACTTTCGCATTTTTATCTTGAAAAATAATTTCAATTTCATTTAAAAAACAGTTAGAAGGAAAGAATCCTCCCAAAAACTCCAATATATAGTGTGTCGAAAAATATCAGAACACAATATTCCCGCTTGTTCTTCAATTTTTCGCTGAAATTCGGCAGGATGTTTTTCTACTTTTTTTGGGGAAACCCCTTGCAAGTTTTCGTTTTTTAAGGTAAACTTTATTCACTACAATACTTACAGGAGGTACCTCATGGAAAAGGAAACAAAAATCATGATCAGTTCGGAAGAGGGCGAATGGGATCGAGATCACCTGCAAAAGCTTTCCCAGCAGGGATTGAAACCCATTTTCGTCAATCGAAACGGCCGCGAGCTGCTCACGAGGATCACAAAAGAGCATCCCCATATCGTCATCATGGAACTATTCATGCCGGAGATGGACGCCATTGGCGTCATGAATGCCGCAGCCCAGGATTCTTCCATTCCCAAGCCTATGTACATAGTGACCGCCACCAGCGGAAACCCACTATGGGAGCACGAGGTCGCCGCCGCCGGCGCGGCATACTTTGCCATTTCTCCCTATGACAAAGGACAGATGATCGACCGCATCTTCTCCCTGTACTCCGTGCGGGGGAAGCATTTCAGCGCTGAGCCGGTCAGTCCCGGACTGCGGATGCAGGTCACGGAAATTTTGCATCAAATCGGCGTGCCCGCCCACATCAAGGGCTATCACTACCTGCGGGATTCCATCATGATGGCCATCGAAACGCCTGAAATCATCAACGCCGTCACCAAGCAGCTTTACCCCAGCGTGGCCAAGCAGTACAGCACCACCAGCTCCCGGGTAGAGCGTGCCATCCGCCACGCCATCGAGGTGGCGTGGGACCGGGGCGATGTGGACGTGCTGAACTCCTACTTCGGCTATACCATCCACAACACCCGCGGAAAGCCCACCAACAGTGAATTTATTGCCATGATCGCTGACAAGCTTTGCCTGCAAATGGCCAGCGCCTCATAACCGTCGGCCCGCAACAGTTTAAGTCTATCACAGTTCAACAGAGTATTTTGTCGAAATGTGGGAGGAAACACAGTTTCTTGAAAAAATTTTTCATTTCTCTACAAAATATGGCAAAGAAAGGAACCGAAGCAGCCGCTTCGGTTCCCTTTTCTTTGCAACAATTTGCGGTATGAATCAGCTTCCACGTTATACGGAAGATAGCTCGGGGGCTATCTCCCGAAGTTCGTCAGAAACGAACTTCCGTTTTCATCAATCTTCTACATTGTGCAGGAGATAGCCTAACGGCTATCTCCCAAAGTTTCCCTACGGGGAAACTTCCGCCTTAATCAGTCTTCTACCTGAGCGGTGTAGAGCTGATAATACTTGCCGTGCTGCTCCAAAAGCGTCTCGTGAGTGCCCGCTTCCACAATGCCCTTATCGGAAATGTACAGGATGCGGTCACAGTTCTTGATGGTGGAAAGCCGGTGGGCGATGATGAAGGAGGTACGCCCCTTGAGCAGCGCCTGCAAGCCCTCCTGCAGCATCCGCTCCGTTTTGGCGTCGATGGAGGAAGTGGCCTCGTCCAGCACCAAAATCTTCGGGTCGGAAAGCAGCGTTCTGGCAAAGGCCACCAATTGCTTCTGCCCCTGAGAAAGGCGAGAGCCCCGCTCGTTCACCTGGGTGTAGTAACCGTCCTCCATCTGGCTGATGAACTCGTGGGCGCACACCGTCTTGGCGGCGGCAATGACCTCTTCGTCGGTGGCGTCCAGCCTGCCGTATCGGATATTGTCCATGATCGTGCCGGAGAAGATGAAGCTGTCCTGGAGCATGATGCCCATCTGGGAACGGAGAGAGTGCAGGGTCACCTGAGAGATGTCGTGATCGTCCAGCAGCAGCTTGCCGTCGGTGATGTTGTAGAACCGGGAAAGCAAATTCACGATGGTGGTCTTGCCCGCGCCGGTGGGACCGACTAATGCAATGGATTCGCCGGGGGTGACTTCCAAATTGAAATGCTCCAGCACGTTCACCGAGCCGTCATAGGTGAAAGTGACATCCTCAAACTTGACAGCGCCGGTGATGGGCGGCAACTCTGTGGCATCGGGGGCATCGTCCACAGTGACGGGTTCGTCCATCATCTCAAAGATGCGCTCCAGATAGGCCACGGCGTTGATAAAGGTGTTGTATAGATTAGAAAGGCTCAAAATGGGCTGCCAGAACCGCCAGGCATAGGATGCCAGAGCAATCAACGTGCCGATCTGCACCGCCGGGCCCAAAAGCATTAAGCCCGTCAAATACATGGCCCCCACCACCCAGGTGGAGATGTTGTCCACGGAAAGCCAGATCAGGTTGGAAGTGTACTGGGCCTTCATCCAGGTGCGTTTGCAATTTTGGTTCAGCTTGTCGTAAATGCCGGCGTTTTCCTCTTCTCTGGTAAAAGCCTGGGTGATCTTCATGCCGTCCAGACTTTCGTGGAGGTAGGCGTTCAGGTTGGAGCTCTTGTTGGAAACATCCTGCCACGCTCTGCGCTGGGCGGGCTTGACCAGCAGCACCACCACCAGGAGGAGGGGCACGCCGGCCATGACTACCAGAGACAGCCGCACGTCGCAGACCAACATGAACACGGCAATCAAAATCAAGTTGAAAATTTCCAGCACAAAGTTGATAATGCCGTTGGAAAGCGCGTCGGAAACGCTGTTGATATAGTTGATGACACGAGTCAAAATTTTGCCGTGGGGACGGTCATCGTAGAACTGGAAAGGCAGCTTCTGCAAATGCTCAAACAGGTCCTTCCGAATGTCATAGATGATCTCCTGCCCCACTGTGATCATGTACTGCGAACGAACTTTGGAAAACAGCACGGACACCAGAATGGCCGCGAGCATCACAATGGAAAGAAGTATGAGCTCCCCGTAGTCCTTGTTGGGAATGGAAACGTTCACGCTGCGCTGGATCAGCAGCGGGCCTACCAGACCTGCCGCTGCGGAAATGGCGGAATACAGCAGGGCCAAAATCATCTTTTTCTTGTGCCGTCCAATATACTGTCCGGCCCGCAGCAGGTGTTTGATATTAAACGGTGTTTCCAGATTTTCGTCTACGTCAAATCTGTTTCTTGCCATTCCTTATTCCACCTCCCTATCTTTCACGAAAGATTCTTCGGTATCGCCGTTTTGCAGCAGGAACACTTCCCGATAGTAACCGGGCTTTTGAGAAAGCTCCGTGTGAGTGCCGATTTCGGTGATCTCGCCGTTTTCGATAACCACAACTTTATCCGCCCGTTTGGTGGTGGAGATACGCTGGGCCACGATGACCTTAGTGCAGGGGAAATCCAGATTGGCAAGCTGTTCCTGTATGTACTTTTCCGTTTCCAGATCCACGGCGCTGGTGGTGTCGTCCAAAATCAGCACCGAGGGACGGACTGCCAGCGCTCTGGCCAAAGCGATACGCTGCTTCTGCCCGCCGGAAAGGCCCGTGCCCCGCTCGCCGATGATGGTATCAAAGCCCTCAGGCAGTTTGTCGGCGAAATCCACATCCGCCATCTTGGCGTAGCGCTGGACCTCCTCCTCGGAAAGGGTGGTATCGCCGTAGGCGATGTTGCCGTCCACCGTATCGGAGAACAGGAACACGTCTTGAGTGGCAATGCCGATGGCGGAGCGCAGCGACTGCAAATCGTACTTGCGGATGGGCACGCCGTCCAGAGTGACTTCCCCCTCCGTGGGATCGCCAAAGCGGGGAATCAGGTTGATGAGAGAAGTCTTTCCCGCGCCGGTGGGACCCATGATGGCCACTGTCTCGCCGGGGTGAATGTCCAGGTCGATGTTTTTCAGCACTTTCGAGCCGTGAAGGGTCAGCCCCACGCCCTTGAAGCTCAGCTCTCCCTTGATCCTGTCCTCCGGGCGGTAAGCGTCCTCCCGGCTGGCAATGGTGGACTTGGCGTAGTACAGCTCGATAATTTTGCCGGAGCTGGCAAAGAATCGCTGCAAGTCGTTCAGGTGCATACCCAGCATCCGCATGGGTGCGGTCAGCGTCCAGGTCAGGGAGTTAAAGAGCGTAAAGGTGCCGATACTGATACGCCCGCTGATGAGGAATCCGCCGCCTACCAACAGCACCGCAATGGACAGGGACTGGGACAGGGTGTCGATGTAGGGGCTGAATTTCAGCCACATGAGGGAAGCTTTTTTGTTGGCCTCCTTGTAGTCCTTGTTCTTTTCGTCGAACCGGGCGATCTCATAATCTTCCCGGGCGAAGGCCTTGACCACACGGTTGCCGGCAATGTTCTCCTGGGCGGCGGTGTTCAGTTGGGAAAGCTTTTCCCGGAGCTGCACATACAGGGGATGTACCTTTTTCGAGAACAGATAAGTCAGTCCGAAAATGATGGGCGTCACTGCCAACATGCTCAAGGCGAACAGCCAGTCCGTCACCAGGAAGGTGATGGAGGCCGTCAGAAACATGACGGCGCAGTCGATGAGCTGGCGGATGACCCAGGACACCATGAAACGGATCATGTCCATATCGCCGGTAAGGCGGGTCATCAGGTCGCCGGTGCGGTAGCTGCTGTAAAAGGCCTGATCCTGCTCCTGCATGTTCTTGTACAGGTCCCGGCGGAGCTGGTAGATCAGCTTTTGGGAGCAGCCCTCGTAGGTCATGATGGACAGGTAGCCGAATCCCGTTCGGAACAGCGTAAAACCGATCAGGATCGCCACCAGCGTGATGAGATGGGCCACGATCTGTTCCGTCACCGCTCCGCCTGCCTGCAGGGGAGAAAAGACCGTGTCCATGATGTTCGCCGTGATCACCGAGTTTCCCAATGACAGGATCGACAGCGCCACGGTGGAGCAGAGGGCAAAAATATAGCGCTTGCGAAAGCCCTTCATTCTCGCCCAAAGCCACTTGATTTGAAACATAAAACTCCTCCTTTATCAAAAAAGGAACTCCAAAAATTGTTTTAGGCAACGGAAGTCGGACCCGAACCGCCTCAAAACACTGGAAATTTTAGCACAGTCACCGAAAAAGGCAAGACTTTTTCCGAAAATTTCACTGGGCGAAACGCCGAAGTTTTCTATGGATTTTGAGAGAATTTAGAAGATATGTCAGTGGGTAAGAGAAATGCAAAAACCAGTGTGGCTCTTCACCCCATCAGTTTTCAAAATAAAGGGGTTCCTCTCGCATTTTTGCAGCTTATCGATTTTTTCTCCAGTGATACCCGCTACGCATTCTGGTGTGTGCCTATCTTCGGTGCCATAGTTGCGCGGAAGATAGCCCAAAAGACTATCTTCCGCGCAGAGACTGGCCTGTGCGAAAGCAGAGACTAAGGGAAAAAGAAAAACCCCGGAAATTCCGAGGTTTTGCCATAAAGCTATTTGCCTTTACAGTTTACGCCAGCTCCCGCTTACGTTTGTGCCGCTTATAGAGGATGATAGCAATGTAAACCGCTAAGAAGCCTACAATGATGGCCACCAGCACGGCGGATTCTCCCGGGCCGCCCATCTTCACTTCCGCCCAGAGGGTGTCGATGTGCTTGCTCACGTCCTCCGGCAGGTTCACAAAGACCTGGGTGTTTTGGAGCACTTCCTCACTGGGATAATGGATGGGACTCTCAACGATTTCCTCGTCCATGTAATCCTTGGCGGCAGTCTCCGGGGTGGAATAGCCCACATAGTCCATGTTCGCTCCGGCGATCTCCGGATCGCACAGGAAATTGATATATTCCTCCGCCTCCCGCTTGTGGCTGGAAGTGATGGGAATGCAGATGGCGTCCACGAAGAAATTGGTCCCCTCCTCCGGCACAACGAACTCGATAGAATCGCTGTTTTCCACCAGAATAGCGGCGTCACCGGCATAATAAGGGGCGATCCACGCTTCGCCGCTTTCCATCTTGTCAAAGATCTGGTCCATGACATAGGCCTGCAGCAGAGGTTTTTGAACCTTCAAAAGCTCCGCCGCTTCCTCCCAGTCCTTCAGATCCGTGGTATTCAGATCCTGCCCCAACCGGAACTGGGCAATGGCAAAGGCATCCCGGGGATTGTCAAACATCAGGATCTTTCCGGCGTAGTCCACGTTCCAGAGGGCGTCCCAGCCGGTGATTTCCTCCTCAATGTAGTCCGTGTTGTAGAACAGCCCCACCACGCCCCAAGTGTAAGGAACGGAATGCTTCCCGCCGGGGTCGTAGTCCGGATCGAGGAATTGCTCGTCAATATACTGCAAATTGGGGATGTTGTCGAAATTCAGCTCTGCCAGCATATTTTCCTGTAAGAGCCGGGATACCATGTAGTCGGAGGGGATAATGACGTCGTAGTCCGCCCCGCCTCCCGCCAGCTTGGAATACATGGATTCGTTGCTGTCAAAGGTAGTGTAATTCACCTGAATACCTGTCCGGCGGGTGAATTCGGCGTTCACGTCCATAGAGCCGTCGGTACCGTTGGCGATATATTCGCCCCAGTTGTACACGTTTAGCACCACGCTGGTATCCGGCTCTTCCGCGAAGGCGGCAGAGCTGCAGCAGAACACCAGAACAAGGACCAGCAATAGCGAAAGAAGGTGTTTCATAAGTTCGGGGTCTCCTCCTTTCGCTGATGGCTGGCAGGATCTTTGTTATCCTTGGCCTGCCGGACATTCACCACAACGAGCAGCACCATCACCACGGCAAACAGCACCGTAGAAAGGGCATTGATCTCCGGGCTGACCCGCTTTCGCGTCATGGAATAGATGTAGATGGGCAGAGTCTGAGTAGTGCCGCTGGTGAAATAGCTGATGACGAAATCATCGATGGACAGGGTAAAGGCCATAATCATGCCGGTGACGATACCGGGAGCGATCTCCGGCAGCACCACCTTGAAAAAGGCCTTTACCGGCGGACAGCCCAGGTCCTGAGCCGCTTCAAAGAGATTGGAATCCATCTGCCGCAGCTTCGGCAGTACGGACAAAATCACATAGGGTAAGCAGAACGTGATATGGGCGGCGATCAGCGAGCCCATACCCAGAGACCTGCCGCCGAACACTCCTACGGCAAAAACAAACAGCAGCATCAGGGAAACGCCGGTGACGATGTCCGGGTTCACCATGGGGAAATTGGTCAGATTCATCATGATACGCCGGGGCAGCTTTTTCATGGAATTGATCCCCACTGCCGCCACCGTACCCAAAACCGTGGCAGCCACGGCGGCGATGATGGCGATCAAGAGAGAATTCCGCAGCGCCTCCAGAATCAGCCTGTCCTCAAACAGCTTTTGATACCAACGCAGAGAAAAACCGCTCCACACTGTGCGGCTGGAGGTGTCCGTGTCGTTGAAGGAGAAGACGATCAGCACCAAAATGGGCGCATACAAAAATAGGAACATGAGAAACGTGTATGCTCTGGTAACCACTTTTTTCACGGCATCACACCTCCCCCCGCAGCTTCCCCGTCGTCAAACTGATCCATGATGCCCATGCAGATCAGGATGATCACCATCAGCACCAGAGAAATGGCAGAGCCCAGATTGGGGTTATAGGCGCTGCCCAGAAATTGCATATCGATCAGGTCGCCGATCAGAAGGTTTGCCCCGCCGCCCAGCATTTTGGAGATGATAAAGGTACTGACCGCCGGCACGAACACCATGGTCACGCCGGAAATCACCCCGGGCATGCTCATGGGAAAAATGACCTTCAAAAACACCTTGCGGTCGCTGGCGCCCAAGTCCTGAGCCGCCTCGATGACACTGGGGTCGATCTTCGTCAAAACGGAATACAGCGGCAAGATCATGTAGGGAATGTAATTGTACACCATGCCCAGCACCACGGCCCCCGCCGTGTTGATCATGTGAAACCGGGGCAAGCCCAAATTGACGAAAAAGGCGTTGATTAGGCCGTTATCTTCCAGCAGACTCATCCACGCGTAGGTGCGCAGCAAAAAATTCATCCACATGGGCAGCATGACAAGCATGACCATGACGCTTTGCCGCTTCACGCTTGTTCTGGAAATGATGTAGGCAAGGGGATAGCCAAACAGCAGGGAAACCGCCGTCGCCACTGCTCCCAGCCAGATGGAACGAAGAAATACATTGGAATACTGCCCCACGCTGAGAATATTTTCCATCGTGAACTGCCCGGCCCTGTCGGTGAAAGCAAACCACACCACCAGCAGCATGGGGACCACGATAAACACCGTCACCCAGACGGTGTAAGGGGCGGAAAGCAGCCGGGTACGGGTACGCTTCATTGATTGTATCCTCCCTCCTCGGCTCCCTCTGCGGCTTCTTCCGTAGCGGCGATATCCTCGTCCATCTCATCGCTGAAGGTGCTGTAATCGCCGAACATGCCGGAATATTCCGACTTCGCCATGACGTGGATATCGTCGGGGGTCAGGGACAAACCGATCCTGTCCCCCACCTGCCGGCAGTCCGTGGACTGGATCATCCACTTGAAGCCCTCCACGTCCACGATGATCTCATAGTGGACGCCCTTGAAGGTCACCGCCGTCACTTCGCCGGTGATGTGGGTGGAGGCGGGCTCCACCACATCGATGTCCTCCGGCCGGATGACCACGTCTACCGGGGTCTTTGTGCCGAAGCCGCTGTCGAGACAGGCGAATTCATGCCCGGCGAATTTGACTTTATAGTCCTCCAGCATAACGCCGTCCAGAATATTGGATTCTCCGATAAAATCAGCCACAAAGGCGTTTTTCGGCTCGTTGTAAATATCGGTAGGCGTGCCGATCTGTTGGATCACGCCGCCGTCCATCACCACCACCGTATCGGACATGGAGAGGGCTTCTTCCTGATCGTGAGTGACGAAAATGAAGGTAATGCCCGTCCGCTGCTGGAGCTTTTTCAGCTCCACCTGCATGTCCTTCCGGAGTTTCAGGTCCAGTGCGCCCAGAGGTTCATCCAGCAACAGGATTTTCGGTTCTACTGCCAGCGCCCGGGCAATGGCCACACGCTGCTGCTGGCCGCCGGAAAGCTGGCCGATACCCCGGTGGGCATATCCGCTGAGATTCACCATGGCGAGCATCCTGTGGACAGTCTCTTTGACCTCTTTTTCGCTTTTCTTCTTGAGCCGCATCCCGAAAGCGATATTGTCGTACACGTTCAGATGGGGGAACAAGGCATACTTCTGAAAAATCGTGTTGACCTCCCGCTTGTAGGGCGGCAGCGCGGTGATGTTTGTTCCGTTAAAAAAGACCTCGCCAGAATCCGGCGTGAGGAATCCCCCGATCGTCCTGAGCACAGTGGTTTTTCCGCACCCGGAGGGACCCAGCAGTGTGACAAATTCTCCATCCCGAATGTCCAGATGGAAGTTCTTCAGCACCTGCTCCCCATCGTAAGAAACAGCGATGTCTTTTAACGAAATGATGCTTTTTTCCAACTCTCTACCTCCTATTTCTTACCCGTGAAGATAGTTTTCACGGGAGTAATGCTAAGCAACCCGGCCACATCCTTTTTGCAGTAAGGCCGGTCTTTGCACAACGAAACCCGGTGGTCCATCCACGGCTTTCTACAGTGCTTTGGTTTTTTATCAAAACAGCAAGAACAGCATGGCCGCATGGCAGCCATGCTGCTTACAACGGCCCTTTTTATTTCAGATTCGTAAACTTCTGCAGCATCACGGCAGTTTCGGCCCGAGTGGCACGGCCCTTGGGGTCCAGCGTGCCGCCGCCCTTGCCGTTGATGATGCCTGCGCCCACAGCCCAGGAAATGGCCGTACCGGCGTAGCTGCTGATACTGGAGGTGTCTTTAAACTGGCTCATATCTCCCCGGGCGGACACGTCTTTGCCCTTGTGCTGTGCGTAGCGGTACAGCATGGCAGCCAGTTGCTCCCGGGTAATGCTCAGGGACGGCGAGAAAGTCGTAGCACTGGTGCCGCTGACCACTCTGGTGCTTTCCGCCCAGGCCACGGCCTTGGCGTAGTATTGATTGGAGGGCACATCGGTAAAGCTGCAGGTCCCCGCTGTGGGGCTGCCCTCAATGCGGTACAGCAGAGCCACCAGCATACCTCTTGTCACCGCCTGATCAGGCGAGAAGGTGGTGGCAGTGGTGCCCGAAAAATATCCCATGGCATAGGCCCACTCAATGTAGGCCCTGGCCCAGTGATTCTGCGCGTCCGTAAAGGGGGTGGCCGGGTAATTTCCGATCCCTCCTCCGCCGCCGTTTCCGTTGCCGCCCTGGCCCTGATTGTCAGGATTTTCCAGCGTGCCCACCACAAAGGGGATCCCATTGGCGGCGGCAAACACCTGAGAATAGGAGCCATTTCTGTCCACATAGAAGGTCACATTTTCACAGTCGTCAAAGGCGTCGTAGGCGATGCCGTCGATGGAACTGGGCATGGAGATGGCAACGAGATTCTTACAGCCGTCAAAAGCGCCCTCATAGATTTTCTCCACACCGTTCGGCAGGACCAGTTGGGTCAGAGAGGCGCAGCCGCCAAAGGCGGATTTCCCGATGTACTTCACGTTGCCGGAAAGCTTTACCTGAGACAGAGCCGTACAGCCGTAAAACAGGGCGGTGGGCAAATATGTGAGGTAAGACGGCAGGGTAATGGATCTCAGAGAAGTGCAATTTCCGAAAGCATACTCTCCGATTTCCCGAATGTAGTCGGGCAAAACAATGGAAGAAAGATTGACACAGCCATAGAAACTATAGCTCCCCAAGCTGGTGACGCTGGTGGGAATGGTGATGGAATGAAGCGCCAGACAAGAGGCGAAGGTGTAGCTTTCGATAGAGGTCAGTGTGGATGGCAGGGTGATATCGGCCAGCGCATAGCAGTACCGGAAAGAATCCTTTCCCAGATAGGTCAGACCTTCTCCCAGCCGGGCGGTACGCAGAGAAGTACAGGCGCCGAAGGCCCTGTCGCCGATGGTTTTCACCGTGGCCGGCACGGTAACGGAGGTCATCTGATCACAGCCGTAAAATGCGGCGTCCGCAATGGAGATGACCGTAATGCCTTGTATGGAACTGGGAATCACCAGATCCCCCGTGATATTGACAGCGCTTACCAGTGCGCCGTTCAGCCGGTTCAGAGCCAAAAAGCCCCCTTCCGGCGTCTGATAGACTACGGTGTCCGCCGCAAAGGCGTGGATGGGCAGGGCGGTTGCTGCCAGCAGAAAAGCCAGCAGCAGGGACAAGAGCCGGAGCGCCTTTCTGTTTCGATCCCGTTTCATAAGATAACCTCCTGTTTCGAGGGAAATTTCCATGAATATCATAATACCCTGAAACCGGGAAAATTTCAAGGATTTTCTTGTGAATTCAGCGTATTCAAGTGATTTTCGCGGCGAAAGCCGGGAAAAGAACGCCTTAGCACCGGGAAAAACGGGAATTTTTCCGCTTTTCAGGGAATATTTGCCAATTTATTTCCAGAAAGCCGAAACCGGGTCGGTTGCCCCCGACCCGGTCTCAGCTAAGGAGATATTCTAATGAAAAAGATTCCTCAAATTCGTCTGATAGAAGGGGTCGCTGTGACCCTGTAGGCGTACTGCCGTTCCGCAGCGCGCTGCGCCGCTCTGCGCTGCCGTTCTGCACGGCGCTTTTCCGCCTGCGCCCTGCGTTCCTGCTCCTTCCGCCGAGAACGGAAATAGGCGGTGCAGCCAAGCCCCGTGACCGCCAACACAAGGACAAACGCGCCGATGCTGATCCAAGGATGAGACTCCTCATGAACGGGGGCAGAAAGCTCCGTAGCAGTGGAAGTCTGGGCTTCCCGGACCTTTTGGGAATACCGGGCCGTTGCGGTCTCCGCCTTGGCCGCAGTAGCAGTGCTCAGCGTCGCCACAGTACCCACTGTGAGGACCAATACCAGCACAAAGGTCAAAATACCTTTCCATACGCCGTGCCGCATCGTCTCGCCCCTTTCCCAAGTTGTTTTCGATTTGTTCCTCCGAACCCGCTTGTTTGCTGCCTTTTGGCGGATCGGTTACAAATTGGTTACATCTTGGTTACAGTTTAACACGGTATGGAAGAAATTGCAACCTAAATCCGAAATAATTCACATCATATTTCCATTTCAATTGCAAAAGCGCCACCAGATATGGGGGAAGATATTGAAAAACTCGGCGAAACAGCACAACTTTTTCCAAACTGAAAAGCGTTAAAAAAGTGTTACATTTTTTCACTTTTCCCGCTTTACAGTTTTTCTAGCGGAACAAGGTGCATTCACCGCTTTCCCGGTAGTAACGAATGCGCTTTTCGATTTCTTCTCTGGGACATTTGAAATACGCCGCCAGACAGTCGATACAGAGGAAATCCTCGGCACCCCGGTATACCAGCTTGCGGTAAATGGCGATATCGTCCGCACCCAGTGGTGCTGCGCACTGGCGGCAGGTCTTGTAGTTGCTCACCGCACCTTCACCAGCTTACCGAGGAACACCTGACAGCCGTGGGGCTCGATGACTCGGGCGCAGCGCTCGGTGAACACGCCCTCCTTCTCGTGAGTCCAGCAGTTGTACAGCTCCAGTCCCATCCCGGCGGCGGAGGTGATGCCCATATCCCAGAACTGCAGGGACATTTCGCTTCTTCTATCGCTCAGATTGAACAGGCCAATGGCCAGAGAGCCGTCGGACAGGGGCTTTACCAGGGCAAACACCGCTTCGGGGTTGTTCCATTGGCCCAGCACATAGGGCCCTCTGCACTCGATATCCTGATTGATGGCCAGAATATCGGGGTTTGTCAGGGTCTCCCTTGTCACATCGCTCATGGAGCGGATGTCACAGCCGATCATCAGCGGGGAATTCATCAGCGCCCACAGGGAGAAATGGGTGCGGTACTCCTCGTCGGTACAGCCGCCCAGGCTGCCGATGTACTCGTTGTTGCTGCCGCCGTGCATACCCACCACCAGCATATCGATGTCGTTGTGGCAGAAGGGGCCGGAATACTGGGTCTTGTCCAGTTGGGACAGCGCCAGCGTCTTGATGGATTCCCAGTTGTCCTGAATGTCGCCGGTGGAGCGAAACAACTGAGCTCCCGTGCTCTGGATCCAGTTGTGGACGCCATCGTGGCCCCAGTTGCAGGCGGAGAACAGGATATCCCGCCCGCAGTTCCGCAGGGCAAGGGACATCCGGCGGTACAATGTCTCGCCGTCCATGTGGGCGGGCTTGTAGCAGTTGTCGTATTTCAGGTAGTCCACACCCCAGGAGGCAAAGGTGGCGGCGTCCTGGAATTCGTGCTCGAAGCTGCCGGGATACCCCGCGCAGGTGTGGGTGCCGTTGCAAGAATACATGCCGAATTTCAGTCCCTTGCTGTGGACGTAATCCGCCACGGCCTTCATGCCGTTGGGGAATTTCTCCGGATCGGGGACAAGATTACCGTTTTCGTCCCGCTGTTTCAGGCTCCAGCAGTCGTCGATGACCACGTACTCGTAGCCCGCATCCTTCAGACCGGAGCTGACCATGGCGTCGGCGGTCTCCCGAATGAGGGCGTCGTTGATGTTCCAGGTGAAGGTGTTCCAGGAATTCCACCCCAAGGGCGGAGTCATGCCAAGATATTTGTTTTCCATATTTTTTTGCTCCTCTCCCCCTTCTGCGGCA